>NZ_JACRSP010000004.1 GCF_014384765.1 Feifania hominis
CGACACCACAGAGGGAGAATAGCCATGAAACTCTGGTTAGACCCCGGCCACGGGACGCAGACTACATACTTTGACACCGGCGCTGTGGGGCCATATGGCACGCGGGAATGCGATGTCGCACTCTCAGTGGCGGAGGCCCTGCGCTCTCAGCTCGCACTTGCCGGGCACGAGGTCAAAGTCACCGATCAGCGCAATATGGTCATCGCCGACCGCTGTAAGCAGGCGAACGCATGGGGCGCAGATCTGTTTCTCTCGCTCCACTGCAACGCTGCGAACGGCAAGGCGCGGGGCGCAACGGCATTTGTGCGCAAGAGTGACAGCGTGTCAAAGGAGATCGCCGGGAGCATCATGGACAGTTATCTCGCGGCGACAGGCATCACAGACCGCGGCGTCAAGGTGGATGTGGATGCGCTCGGAAAGTCGCTTGGCGTGCTGCGTCAGACTGATATGCCGGCACTTCTGCTGGAACTGGACTTTATCGACAACACACAGGGAGAGCTCATGTTGAGCTCTCCCTTATTCGTGGAGGTGGCGGCAAAAGCCATTTACGAGGGAATTGAGGAGGCTATGACGGAGAAGAGCAGGTATTACGTAAAGGGCGGCATTCACTTTGTGGACATCGCGCCGGGGAAGTTTCACATCAAGGTGTGGGACGCGGCGAAGAAGACAACAAAGATCAGGGACTATTTCAATCTCGGCTTCTTCGGGATTCTCAAGGGCGGCGCGACCATTCCGGTGGGGAATCTCTGTGCGGATGGTGAGGTCATCACCGAGGCATCGAATCAGGAGAGCTGGCTTTCGAGCCACGGGCGCAAAATGACGACGCTTTGCGTGTTTGACGATGGGACAGTGAAAGTCATGAAGACGGACACGATCTCGGGACTGAAAGGATTGCAAAGTGCTGTGAGCGGCATTCCGGTGGTGCTCGGCGGGGAAGATGTGAGCTGGAAGAACGATTGCAAACCGGAGGGATACACGGGCGGCGAGTGCTATGCGACATGGCATGGATTTCTCGGGTCGCTGCGCGACGGCAGTCTGAAATATTTCGCGATGAAGACAAAGACGGGCAACTGCATCCAGTCGTCGGAGGTATGGAACAAGATCAAGGGGTATGGCTTCGACGACGTGATTATGCTGGATGGCGGGGGCAGCTTTGTGCTGGACAACGGCGGCAGGAATGTAGCGGTGACCAGTGAGAACCGCAGGATTCATTCAGTGGGACTGTATTGAGAGAGAAACGGCGCGATTTCCATTTGAGTGAGCGCGAAGTGCGAACTGGCGGCCCATCACGGGGCGGGTCCCTGCGTGACGGCAATGGGGGCCCCCGCGGGAACCGTAGTTCCTGTGGGGAGGAGGACGAGCGGCGAAGTAGACGTATGCCCGGCGGTCAGCCGGACGGAGGGAGCGGAGCGCACGGCGACAGGCGCTGAGGCTGCCACGATTCATTCGCGGCAACCTCACATGAAAAGAAAGGGACCCCCAACTGGGGTTGTCCCGTTGGGGGGAAGAAAATGAGAACTGACACGAAGACGGACACGGTGAAGAGAAAAAAGACACCCGCGGATTTGTTCAGCGGCGCAATGGGCACTATAAACGCGGCTGCGCAGGTGGGAGCCAATCTCCTTAACGCGGCGACATCGAACCCGGCGACGGCGGTTGTGGCAGCGCCGGTGATAAACAGAGTGAGCAGCGCCATTGACGGCCTTTTGGGGGGCGAGAGCAGCCAGCCGTCTGAGCCGGTGACTGGTCAACCAGCGGGTATGGGTGGTTTATCCCCGAGGAAAGAGGAGTCGTGGAACAACCGCGAGAGCCGTGACAGAGCAAGGCAGGAGCTTTTTGAGTCCGTTGGGACAAATCCTCTGGGGCTCAACCGACTGACACTCCCGACAAGCCGGCAGCGTACGGTCGACGAGATTCAACAGGAGATTGACCGGTTGACCCACGAGCGCAGCGCATGGGCGCAGGCAAAAGTGAGTGGTGAGAACGCGCGCAGGCGTGACAGCAGAATCACAGAGATTGACGCCCGGCTCAAACGGGATCGTGAAGAGATCTATGGCAGGGAGCTTCGCACAGCACAGCTCACGGATGACCCGGCCATGGCAGCGGATGTACTGAAACGCCGAGAGGGTGAACTGTACGGAGAGCTGACCGGCGGCTACCGCGAGACACGCTCGGCCGCCGTGACCGGGCCGCAGGCAAACCCGCAGGGAGTACGCGAGTATCAGAAGACGAAGCAGATGGCACAGACCGCAAGCCGCGAATCGGATGCGCGGGAGTACGGGAAGAAGTACCTTGAACGGAATTATGAGGACAATTTCTTTGGCCAGTTCGGGGCGAGCCATACGCTCGGGCGGCTGTCGCAGGATGAGAATGCCGCCTGGGCTGACTATGTAGCAAACCCTACCGAGAGCAACCTCCTTTATGCCCAGTCGGTCAGCGACGCAAAGGAGCAATTCGTCACACGAAACGCGCAGGCACTCGACGACGACGCTACACTGCCATGGATTTCACAGTCTTTGGCGGGATATTTACCGCAGTGGTGGGATCAAACCAAGGCGCGGGCCGCAGGAGGCATAGTCGGCGGATTTGCGACGCTGGGGAATCTAGGCGGCGTCAAGGCGGGTATCACAGCGGGCAGCGGCCTCTACTCCTACAACCAAATGAAAGGCGCGGCCTTTAAGGGTCTGATCGATGCAGGCGTACCGCAGGAGATCGCGCTCAAAGCGGCAAACGACGAGGCGCTTCTCTCGTCATTTTTTGAGATGGCGGACACAGGAATTGATCTGGTAACGCTCGGCACAGGCAAGCTGCTGAATCTTATTTTCAAGGGCGGCGCGAAGAATCTCGCCAAGAACGCAGCGCAGAAGACCGCGCTGAAAAAAGTTCTGGGTATACTCAAGGGGTATGGATTAAACATTGCCAGTGAGGGGGCGCAGGAGTTTCTGCAGGAGGGCGTCTCTATCGCGAACCGGAGCCGCGCGCAGGAGGGAAAGACAGGATTTTGGAACCTTGCAGGCAGCACGGCGAACACCATTGGCACCGCAGTCACAGGACAGGACCGGCAGGCCCTTGAGCAAATGCTTGAGGCCGGCGGCGAGGGCGCGAAGATCGCAGCCATGGTCGGCGGAGCGACGATTGTTGTCAACACGGCGACGGGCACTGTGATTCAGGGGCGCAGGGACACGCAGACCGGCAGGCTCATCACTGTGACAGAGAGCATTGACGCTGTGGTGGAGACCGGCCTTGAGAGCGCGCCCGGTACGGAGAGCTACCGGCTGGCGACGAAGATCAAAAGCGACATGGATGCGGGCAGACCGGTATCTGAGCGCCGGATTGGCGAGCTCTACCGCGCCAATATTCTGGCTGTTGAAGCTGAGAATGCCGCAGCGGGCGAAAAAAATACCCCCACGAATGTGGGGGATGAGTACGCTGATACCGGGGGAACGGGAGAGACTGCCTCGCAGAATCGCCTGATTCCGTACTCGGACCGGGAGGCCGCCAACCTGTTGACCGGTGTGAAAAACAGGATTTATCACACAGGTACAGATATTACGGACTTTGTTAAAAACGCACTGAGCGACAAAAACAGCAACCAGAAGCTCTATCTCGGCAAGGTGCCGCAGAGCACGGCAGATCAGATTGCCGGTCTGACGGGCGTAGATGTTTCCGGCTACAACGTCGTGATTCCCGGCGACGCCGTACGGCATACATTTAAGCACCACGGGGATGTGGTAAGCGAATCAAACAGAGGTCAGGTAGCTGTGACGCCTGAGACGGTGAGCCTTATTCCTGAGATTGTCGCAAATCCTGATAATATCAGAGTATCGCCTGTAAAAGATTCCAGCGGCAGGACTGCGCTCTTCTTTGAAAAGAGCTATGGGGACACTATAATAGTATTACAAGGCGTTTCACAGGGTCAGCACTCGCTGGTACTCGACACCATGTACATAAAAAAAGAGAGGTCTCCCACAACGTCCGATGCCAAAGGCCCCGAACACAACGTCCGAAACGGAGGTGGGCAAACCTCTAATAATAATATACCCAAAAATGGAGAAAATGTCAATCGGGCGGGCGGTGTGGCTGTGGTGGAAGAGCCGCAGAACATGCAGGGAACAAAGGCAGTCAATGCCGTTGCGCCCGCCGATGGCTCGGGGTATAATAAAACCAGCAATGGTGCAGCTTCTACGGGAAGAGCAAAAGAATTTGATGCAGACGGGAACCCTGTTTATGCAACAACCAGGGCGCAGGCGGATATTCAGCCGGAGAATTTTGCCGACCGGAAGCGCCGAAAGAGGGAAGCCGCTGAAAGGTATGGTATCACAGCGCAGGAGAGCATCTCCCTCGATAGTTATACCATGGGGATGTTCCATGAGCTCAACAAGCGTATGCGAGACGGAACTCTCAAAAGTGCGGATATGGCCATTTTGGACAGAATCGTTTCGGCTCTCAAAAAACATCCGGTTTTCAGCGGGCGAACTTACAGAAACCTCGACTTTGACAGCGAGGCCGCCTATAGGAGCTTTCTCTCTGAACACGGCGTCGGGCAGGAGATTTTGCTTAAGGCATTCACTTCTGCCTCCAAGCGCCCGAATGGATATCCCGTGTTCGGGTCTTATGTCATTCATATGGTGATTGACGGGGTCAGCGGCGCGGATATTTCTGACACTTACGGATACAAGCGTCAGCAGGAGGTTGTTTTACTTCCGGGAACCAAAATCAAAATCATATCTGTTGGTACGGCGAATGATGGAAAACCACTTATTTATGCACAGGAGGTAAGGGAAAATGACCTGGGACGAGATTATGCAGATCGAGAACCCGAACGAAGCACTGCTCAAGATCGACGAAAAGATCGTCAAAGAGTATCTGTCGATAGCAGAGATGGAGAAACAGATCTTAAATTATATGGAGAAGCACGGGGTCAGTATGGAGGAGATGGCATTCTATCCGGACGGGCGCCACGTGATCGGGTATCAACTCGATGTGGGGGAGAACAGGGAGTAAAAGCAGAGAGCAGCGCGGGTGAACCGGCTGCTCTTTCTCATATCTTTGGCGCAGACACAATCGGGGAGAGGCTGTTCACCCGTGAGGAGGTTAAGGCCATGACGCCGGAAGAGGTACACAAAAATTATGACAAAATAAGAAGATCAATGAGAAAGTGGTAGCCATGAAGTGTGAAAGGAAGCACTTCGCATGAGTCCCGCGATTGAAAAAGCGGCGCGCGAACTGGCGCGATAGCGCCCAGGAAGCCTGAATTGATTTCGGGCTTGCGCACATTAAATGGAAAGGGGTCCCCACGGGAACTATGGTTCCCGCGAGTGAGCGCGCAGCGCGAACTGGCGCGATAGCGCCCAGGAAGCCCGAATTGATTTCGGGCTTGCGCACATTAAATGAAAAGGGCCCCCACGGGAACAACAGTTCCCGCGAGTGAGTGCGCGGCGCGAACTGGCGCGATAGCGCCCAGGAAGCCCGAATTGATTTCGGGCTTCCGCACATTAAATGAAAAGGGGCCCCCACGGGAACAACGGTTCCTGTGGGGAAACACGCGTATAACGACATGCAAAAGCGGCAAGGCTGGTGGCAGAGGGGTGAGCGTATGCCACAGGATTACAGGGCGGCCTACGAGGCGTTTCGCCGCCGGCCGCCGCAGATGCCGCGCGAGCGCGCCGCCTGCGTCGAGGCGATCGAGACGCTGCGCCGGTGGCTCGGCGACGGGCTGTTCTTCCAGGTGGAGGACACCATTATGGAGTACGGCGAGCTGCGCGAGAGGATCGGTTTTGCGGGCGGGTTTCAACAGGTGTCTTCTCACAGACCGCAAATGGGCGAAAAGCAGGACTGAAAGTGGTGAAATCGGCGAAAGCAGCGTGGTATTACACACTTCGACAAGTTTTGACAATCTGCGTGTAGACAATAGGATATGTCATGGGAAAATGTTGTTTGTGACCTGTTGAGACCGCGGCAAAAAACTTCTATGATTGTTAAGACGGAGGTGATCGGTTTGCGTGATATCGGCTCGATTGTCGGCGAAAACATCCGCTACTACCGCCAGCGGCGCGGCCTGAGCCAGGAAAAGCTGGCGCTGGAAGCGGAGATTTCCACATCCTATCTGGGGGACATTGAGCGCGGGGGACAAAATCCGACAATAAATACGCTGTACCTGATTGCCAAGGCACTGGGAATTGATGCGTATCTTCTGATCATCGAGAAGAGCTCCGTCTGCGTCAAGGACCGGTCGACACGCGAGCTGTACCGGCGCATCTACCGCGATCTGCTGCTGATGCCGGAGGAGTGCAGAGAGACGCTGGCGCAGTTCGCCGACGAATTTGCGGCGCTCTGCGCCAGATATGGGGAGTGAGCGGCAATGAAAGACTGCGCCTTTCGCGTCTGCGTCTCGGCGCCCGGCCGTTTCGGCCTTGAGCTTGTGCGGGTCGACCACACGGTTCTGGCCCGGCGGCCCGACCTGACAGCCGACGAGCAGGCGCTGCACCGGCTCGCCTTTACCATGAACCGGCTCGGCCTCTCGCAGGACCACTTCAACGATGTGGTGGACGACTTTCTCAACGACCAGAGACACAGTGCCTTGATTGGCCGCCCATAGGGCGGCTTTTTTTCTGCGCCGGCGGCGGCGCGGCCCTTTTCAATTGCCGCGCCGTGGGGTACAATAGAGGCAGGTATGAGAGGAGGCGGCCTTTGTGAGACAGCAAACTTTCTTTGAGGGGCAAAGCGGCCCCGATCCGCTGGCGAGCCGCCTGCGCCCCGAGACGCTCGACGAGTTTGTCGGCCAGAGGCATCTGCTCGGCGAGGGCAAGGTGCTGCGCCAGCTCATCGACCAGGACCAGGTATCCTCCATGATCTTCTGGGGGCCGCCGGGGGTGGGCAAGACTACCCTCGCGCGCATCATCGCGGGCAGAACCCGCGCAAACTTCATCAATTTCAGCGCCGTGACCAGCGGCATCAAGGAGATCAAAGAGGTCATGGCCCGCGCCGAGAGCAGCCGGCTGCTCGGCGAGCGCACCATTCTGTTTGTCGACGAGATTCACCGCTTCAACAAGGCCCAGCAGGACGCCTTTTTGCCCTATGTGGAAAAGGGCAGCATCGTGCTCATCGGCGCGACGACCGAGAACCCCTCGTTTGAGATCAACTCGGCGCTGCTGTCGCGCTGCCGGGTGTTTGTGCTCCAGGCGCTCTCGCCGGAGGATCTCGCGGCGCTGCTGCGCCGGGCTCTCTCAGACGAGCGGGGCTTCGGCGCTCAGACGGTCGAGATCACCCCGCAGCAGATCGATGTGATCGCGAACTTTGCAAACGGCGACGCGCGCACCGCGCTCGGCACGCTCGAGATGGTGGTGCTCAACGCCCGGCGCGAGGGGGACAGAACCGTCGTGACCGACGAGATTCTCGAGCAGTGCGTCAGCCGCAAGTCGCTGCTTTACGACAAGAGCGGCGAGGAGCACTACAACCTCATCTCGGCGCTGCACAAGTCCATGCGAAACAGCGACGCGGACGCCGCGGTCTACTGGCTTGCGCGCATGCTCGAGGCGGGGGAGGACCCGCTCTATGTGGCGCGGCGCCTCGTGCGCTTCGCGAGCGAGGACATCGGCATGGCCGACAGCCGCGCGCTCGAGATCGCTGTCGCGGCCTACCAGGCCTGCCACTTCATCGGCATGCCCGAGTGCAGCGTCAATCTGACCCATGTGGTGGTCTACTTCTCGCTCGCGCCGAAGTCGAACGCGCTCTACCGCGCGTATGAGAGCGCGAAGAGCGACGCGCTCGGCATGCTCGCCGAGCCGGTGCCGCTGCAGATACGAAACGCGCCGACAAAGCTGATGAAAGAGCTCGGCTACGGAAAGGGCTACCAGTACGCCCACGACACCGAGGAGAAGCTCACGGCCATGCGGTGTCTGTCCGAGTCGCTTGAGGGGCGCGTGTACTACGAGCCGACGGGCGAGGGCAGTGAGGCGCGCGTGCGCGAGCGGGTCGAGCAGATTCGCGCCTGGCGCAGAGAGCACGAAAAATAGGCGGGGGCCCATGGGGCCCCCGCTTTTTTGCTTTGTCAGGGCTATGCGTCGGTGACAACGAGCGTCTCGAGGTCGTCGTCATCGTCAGAGCCGCGGCGGTGCAGCACGAAGATGGTGGTTGTGGTATCGGCCGGGATGTCGGCGGTGAAAGAGAGCTCGATGTCGCGCAGCGGCAGGCGCACGGCGCGCTCGAGCGTGTCGATGTCCTGAAAGCGCGGGGTGGGATTGTCCTCGGTCTCGGCTATGTAGAACGCATAGGAGCCGGGGCGTACCCGCACGACGGAGGTAACCTCCTTGAAGCGCACATCGCGAAAGACCGTGCGCCCGTCGCGCAGCAGCAGATCGAGCGGATCGCTGTCCCAGGCGAGATTCGCCATGCGCAGGCAGCTCATGCCATAGGGCCGTGTGCAGGTGGCATCGGCGATCTGGAGCAGATCGAGGCCGCCCGCGGTGTTGATCACGGCGATGGTCGCGGTGTCGTTCGCGCGGAAGGGGACGGGCTTTTGCAGGTAGACGTAGCCGTCCTGCCCGACGACGGAGACGGTCTGAAAGCCCTCGGTGACATAGCCGTAGGGCGTCAGAGACGCGTAGCCGAGCTGGCGCACAACCCGCCAGTTGTTGACAAAGATCTGAAAGGGGACGTAGCCGTCGGCGGCGTTCAAAAAGCGCACAAGACCGGTCGGCGAGCCCGCGCAGTAGTAGCAGGGCGTCTGGCCGGAGCCGGGCGAGACGGGGCCGCCCTCACCGGGATTGGGCAGAGGGATGACGGGCACGCCGCCGCCGGAGTCGACGGGGCCGCCCTCACCGGGATTGGGCAGGGGGATGACGGGCACGCCGCCGCCGGAGTCGACGGGGCCGCCCTCGCCGGGGTTGGGAAGAGGGATAACAGGCGTGGCGCCTGCTGACGATTCGGTAGATACAAGCATGACATGGTGTCCTTTCTGTGGTATTCTGTTCCATGGAGTCTGTACTGCTATTATATGTAGACAGCCGTGTCTTGCGCACTGGGCGCGGCGCTGCGAAGTGAAAAAATGCCCCTGACAAAATCAGACAGCATGCAACAATTTGCGCCGGCCATACGTTTAACATACAGAGAGACAATCGAATCGGGAGTGGAGAGAAAGACATGGGATATAAGGGCAGATCAGCAAGACGAACCACCGGCCGGCTCATCGGCGCGCTTGCGCTCGTTGCGGCGCTTGCGGGCATTTTGCTCTTGCTCGCGCAGACGCTCTTTCACGAGCCGGAACCCGCGCAGCCGGTGTCCGGGCAGAACGGCGGGGATGTGCTGACGCAGCCGGGCGGGGACGAACCGCAGCAGCCCCAGCAGCCCGAAGAACCCGAAGAACCCGAAGAACCCGAAGAACCCGAGGAGAGGCCGTGGAATCTGCGGCTTGTCAATTTTGAGAACCCGCTGCCGCAGGACTATGCGATCGAGACCAAGTCGCTGTTAAACGGCCTCGAGGTCGACGCGAGAATCTATGAGAAGCTGACCGCCATGCTCTCGGATGGGCGCAGCGAGGGGCTTCAGTTTGTGGTCTGCTCGGCGTGGCGCAGCGTGGAAAAGCAGACCGAGCTCTTCGAGAAGCAGAAGAACAAGTGGCTCAAACAGGGCTATGACGAGCAGCAGGCCAACGAGCGCGCGGCACAGGTCGTCGCGCGGCCCGGCACGAGTGAGCACAACCTCGGCCTCGCCTGCGACATCGTGGCGCTCGACTACCAGAATCTCGACGACGGCTACGCCGAGACGCCCGAGGCGAAGTGGCTCTATGAGAACTGCGCCAAATACGGCTTCATTCTGCGCTACCCGCCGGACAAGGAGGACATCACCGGCGTCATCTACGAACCGTGGCACTTTCGCTATGTGGGCGAACAGGCCGCGCAGGAAATCATGCAACGGGGCATCTGCCTCGAGGAATATCTGGAAAGCTGATCGGAAAGGACCAGGCGGCACTGCAAACCGATCGGCAAAATGCGGCCGCCCATGAAGAGCCGCAGTGGATTGCCCTCTACGGTAAACGAAAAGCCCTCAGAGAGAAAAGACAGGCCGGATGAAAACAAGGTCATACACGCACCGACCGTAAGATTTTGACAAAGCGCCCCGGTCCTTTTTGGACCGGGGCGTTCTGCGGTTTACCCGCTGACTTCAATGACGCTGACGGGGCAGCCCTCCTGGGCGGAGACGGCGTTGGCCTGCTGCCCGGCGGGAACGGGGTCGGCGTAGACCTCGGCCTTGCCGTCGTCGGCAAAGCGGAACACGGCGGGACAGATGTTGACACAGAGCCCACAGCCGATGCAGCCGGAGCGGTCAATACTCGCTTTCATCGAAGCACCTCCCCTCAGAGATCACCGCAGCAGCGGTGATGGGATTCGGCCAGCTTGATGCACAAATTGAGCTCTTCAATGGTCTCAATGGTGACCTTGGACTGCACAATGTTGTCGCGGATCTCGGCTGGCAGAGCGTCCAGATGGGGCAGAAGCGCCGGATTGATTTTGGCCAAGGGATCGCTTCCTCTCATGTTGTGTTGTAACCATAGTATGGTTGAATTGGGCCGGGATATGATAGAGAGCGAAAAGAAAGCCGGTGAATTTCTTCACCGGCTGGAGATCGTCTGTCACTCATATTGCTCTTTGAAGCGTTCGGCCACCATCTGGAGCTCGCCGAGCGTGCAGATTTTAATGCCCGATTCGATGATCAGACCCTGTACGATGGGGGGCAGCGTCTCAAAATACGCGCGCACAGACGGATCAAAGTCATAAAAAGACGGTTCCATACTATCACCTCACGGTTAGTATGACCCGCCCGGACAGCTGTATACCCTCAAAAACCGACAGCGTCGACGGTTCCGTAATCAATGGGCTTGTCCGCTTTTGTGCTGTCGATCTGGATAAACGCCGGAAAGCAGATACCCTGATCGACACTGTGATCGACAAAGGTCAGGTCGATGACATCGACGCCGTCTTCAGCAATCTGCTGAAGCTTACCGAGCAGCATCTGTGTGGAAACGGTCATTTTCAGCATAAATACTCCCTCTCTCTTGAATGGGGCGCAAAATTTCCGCCTTTTGCGAAAACCCTTTGCACCTTATGAATATCAGTCTAGCGGCCTTTAAAACTTTGTTCAAGAGCAAAAAAACAGAGATATTCACTAGTTTTGTCGATTTTATGGAAAAACGAGGGAATCTGACAAAATTCGGCCCGGCAAGGGGCGAAAGAAGCACCGGCAATATCGGGAAATGGAAATTCTTAAGAAAGTCGAACAAATTTGTCAAAAAAAAGACAGGGTGGGCAAACTGTGGTAGAATACCATCAGGCGCACACCGGAGAGGAGTGGGAAGTTGCACCAGAAGCAGAGACAAAAGAGCGACAGGCCCTTTGCAGAGGGTCTCGGCTTTTACAAATTGTTCTGGATCTTTTTCATCGGCTGTATTCTCGGGGTCATCATCGAGACCATCTGGTGCCTGGTCACCTCCCACCGCATCGAGTGCCGCGCGGGCGTGATCTACGGCCCGTTCAACCCCGTCTACGGCTTCGGCGCAGTGTTCATGACCGTCTGCCTGTACTGGCTGCGCGAGAAGCGCGACGCGTGGATTTTTTTCGGCGGCGCCATTGTCGGCGGCGTGTGCGAGTATGCGTGCAGCTGGGGGCAGGAGCTGCTCTTCGGCACCATCTCGTGGAACTACCAGGACCAGCGCTTCAATTTACAGGGGCGCACAAGCCTGATGTTCATGTTTTTCTGGGGCGTGCTCGCCGTGCTGTGGATCAAGGGGCTCTATCCCTGGCTGTCGCGGCAGATTGAGAAGATTCCGCGGCGATGGGGCGTGCCGCTGAGCTGGGTGCTCGCTGTGCTTCTGGCGGTCGACTGCGCCATCTCAGGGCTTGCCGTGGCGCGCCAGGCGGACCGCCACCAGGGCATTGCGCCGCGAAATACCGTGGAGGAATTTCTCGATGAGCACTACGACGACGAGCTTCTGAAGATCATTTATCCGAATATGATTATTGTGGAGCAGTGACCATCCGCGGTGCGGATTCTGCAAAGGTAACAGACCGGGTTTCAAACCCGTAAAAGACCCGCCGCCCGGCGGGAGAAAAGGGGATTCTATGAGAAACAAAGTTTCCAATGTACTCTGGGGCGCCGCGTTCATTCTGGGCGGCGTAGCGATCGCCGGAAATGTGCTTGAGTTGTGGAATTTCAGCCTGTTCTTCGACGGCTGGTGGACGCTCTTTATCATCATTCCGTCGCTGATCAGCATCTTTCAAAACGGCCCGCGCACGACGCCGCTTGTGTTTCTGGCAGTGGGAATCATGTTCCTGCTCTCGGCGCAGGGGCTCTTTGACTGGGGGCTTCTGATGAAGCTGCTCGTGCCGATCATTCTGGTCATCATCGGGCTGCAGCTTCTGCTGCGCGGCGTATTTCAGCGCCAGACGGCCGTGCCGCCCTACGAGGTGGGAAAGATTCCCGAGTACTCGGCCATCTTCAGCGGCAACGAGGTCAACTACGGCTGTGAGGAGTTCTACGGCGCGAGCCTGACCGGCGTCTTCGGCGGGGTCAATCTGAATCTCAAAAGCGCCATCATCACGCAGGATGTGGTCATCAATGCCGTGGCGGTCTTTGGCGGATGCGACATTCTCGTGCCGCCCAATGTGAAGGTAAAGGTCTCGAGTGTGCCGATCTTCGGCGGCACGAGCAACAAGGTGCCGCCCGTCGCCGTGGCGGACGCGCCGACGGTCTATGTCAACGCCACCTGTCTGTTCGGGGGAGTTGACATCAAATGACGGCGTTTCAAAAGACGGTCAAGTACCTTGCGATGGCCTTTGCCGTCGCGCTTGCCATCGGCATTTTCTCGCTGATCGCGGGTGTGCTCGGCAGTGTGTTCGGCGGCCTGTCCGACGGCTTTGGCGGCGAGCTCATGGATGTGAGCAGGAGCTTTGACGGCGTCAGCGCCATCGACATTGACAGCGCGGCCGGCGAGCTTGTCATACTGCGCGGTGAGCGCGCCGCGGTCGAGGCGCACGATGTGACGGACAAATTCACCTGCGAGCTGAGAGACGGCGTTTTGACCATTCGCAACCGCTGGAACGGCAGAATCGGCCTGTTTGACGACCGCCACACCAAAATCACGGTGACTCTGCCGCAGGGACTTCTGGACAGCGCCGTGATCGAAAACGCGGCGGGCAAGACCACTGTTTCGGCGCTGCGCACCCGGGAGCTCACGCTGTCGGCGGGCGCGGGCGAGTGTGAGTTGGACGGTCTCTATGCCGAGAGCGGCACGATCAAGGGCGGGGCGGGCGAAATCACCATCGTCGACGCCGAGCTCTACAACATGACGCTGAGCGCCGGCGTTGGCGAAATCACCGTCGACGGAATTCTCGGCGGCGAGAGCACCGTCAAATGCGGCGTGGGCTCGGCGAGGCTCACGCTGCGCGGCAGCCCGGAGGAGTATTATCTCGACATCAGCACCGGCCTTGGCGACACGCGGATCGACGGTGTGAAAGTGTCGAATGGGAAACAGGGTGACCTGGGCGCGGAAAACCGCCTCAAGATCAAGGGCGGAGTCGGCGAAATCAGCCTCGACTTCGACTGAGATGTAGCCTGCGTGACGCGGCGCCCCGGCGCCGCGTCCTTTTGCCCGTGCCGGGGGGCGCGCCTTTTGGGCGTGCCGTATGCGGCGTGTCAACGGGGCGGCAAATCTCCGTTTGAGGGGTTGACTTCTGAAATAAAGTGTGATATGAATAGTAAAAACCGCCGGGTTTGCGTCTTTGCCCCATTCCGTTAGGCCATGAAGGGATGGAGGACAGGACGCTTTATTTTTTTTCAGAGGGGAGATACCAATGTTCAGAGAAATGAGGCGAAAAAAACAGATGCTGTCGCCCGAGCAGAGCGCTGCCGTTCTTCAGAGGGGGACATCCGGCGTGCTGGCGCTCGCCGGCGACGGCGGATACCCCTATGCCGTGCCGATCAGCTATGTGTACGACGGGGAAAAGCTGTTTTTCCACTGCGCCAAAAGCGGCCATAAGCTCGATGCAATCCGCAGAGATGCGAGGGCCTCTTTTTGTGTGATTGACGAGGATCGCATCGTGCCGCAGGAGTACACCTCTTATTTCAGAAGCGTCATTGTCTTCGGCCGCGTTTGCATTGTCGAGGACGAGAGAGAAAAACGCGCGGCAATTGAAAAACTTGCGGCCAAATATGCGCCGGCTGAGGACGCCGCCAGCCGCAAAAACGCCATTGACCGGGAGTGGGAGCCTCTTTGCATGCTCGAGATGAGCGTTGAGCACATGACCGGCAAAGAGGCCATTGAGCTTGTCCGTCAAAGACAGCAGGGCTCTTGAGCCACAGGAGATACAATCGGCCCGCCGGGGCTTTTGTCATTGTGTAGTAGGCCAGCGTTACACAGAACGCTGGCCTTTTTATTTTGTCAGGAGGATATTGTCATGTACGAGGGAAAAACACACAAGCTGTTTGCAAAGTATGCCGTTGCACAGATGATCGGTCTGCTGCTCAATTCTGTCTATATGATAGTAGATGGAATTTTTATCGGCCACCGACTGGGGACGGACGCCATGGCGGCGGCTGCCGTATCGGTTCCGCTGCTTGAAGTGCTGATCGCGCTGTCAATGGCCATAGCGTCGGGCGCGGGCATTCTGATCTCCGGCCACATCGGCCGCGGGGAAGAGAACAGAGCCGTTGGGGTCTTTAACACAGCGGTGATCTGCGCGGTGGGCATGGGGCTTCTCATTGTGGCTCTGGGCAGCGCCTTTCTCGATGAGCTGGCGGAGCTTCTGGGCTCTACGGCGCAGATACACAGCCAGGCCACGGCTTATATGCGCTACATCATCCTCTTCTCTCCGTTTCTGATTTTGAGCTTTCTTCTCAGCGGGATTGCGCGCAATGACGGTAAGCCGGGTCTGGCGATGCTGGCGCTGGCCGCCGGCGCCGTCTCAAACGTCCTGCTGGACTATGTGTTTCTGTATCCGCTGAATATGGGAATCGGCGGAGCGGCTCTGGCAACGGCGTTGGGACCGATCTTCAGCGTTCTGATTCTTCTGCCTCACTTCCTGGGGCGAAGAGGGGCGCTGTTCTTTGCCAGAACGCAGCTGCATCTGAAAAAGGTGGGCCGCATTTTTACGCTGGGCTTCCCGTCTTTTATCATGGAGTTTACCATCGGTATGGTTACCTTTGTCTACAATTTCGCCATTGTCCGGCACGGATTCGGCGAGATCGGCCTTGCAGCCTATCTGGTGATCGGCTATCTGATGCTGATTATTTTGACGATCTTTCTGGGTATGGCCGAGGGACTGCAGCCGGTCTTCAGCTACTTTGCCGGGGTCGGTAAAACAGAGCGCAGCCGGGATATGCGGGCCTTTGCCGTCAGAGTGTTTCTTCTGGTGGGGGTGGTCTGCTATCTGTTGATTGTGCTCTTCTCCCGCCCGTTCTTCTCGATTTTCAACCCTCACGACACTGCGCTGATCGACTTCACACAGAGCCGGAGCCTGGGCTACTTCAGCGGCTTTTTCCTGGCCGGGTACAACATATTGATGATCTCTTACTGGCAGTCCACCCGCCGCACAGCGACGGCAATGGCGGTCTCACTGTCCCGCAGCGTCATCTGGCCGCCGGTTCTGATTGCGCTTTTGCCGCTGGCGTTCGGCCGCGAGGCGATCTGGGTCTGCCACTCGCTGAGCGAAGTGCTGACGGCCTGTACGGCGTTTATCCTGTTGCGGCGTGACGGCAGAGAGAAAGACCCCGGTGTGAGCCGGGCCGATGAGCCGGCGTGACCGCCGCGCCGGCCCCGGCGGTATCCCGGGGGAGGTGAGCGCACCCGATCAGACGGCAGCGCCGCAGTTGCCTTTGGGTTTCCTCGCGAGGGAGTTCATCCCGCGAGGCAGCCCGGTGCAGCGCCGCAGACAGCAAAGGGGCCGTGTCTGAACTTCAGACACGGCCCCTTTCATGGCGGAAAAGGGAGACACGCGGCCCCGCCCGCAGCCTCAGCGGCGCACGGGGGCCAGATCGTCCCGGCGCACGCCGCCCGTGATCCACAGGCACAGCGCATAGAGAGCGCTCAGCATCAGAGCGCCGAGCACCATTGACGCGAAAGCGGGCAGACTCTGCAGCGGCTCGACGCCGAACGTAAGGCGCGTGAGCAGCGCCGCTGTGAGCGCCGAGAGGACGGGCTTGCAAAACCACTTTCCCCAGCGGATGGGCAGCCCCGTGACCACAAAGAGCCGCCGGGCGTTCAAAAAGCAGGTGAGGAGATTTGACACGATCATCACCAGCAGAAAGCCCTTGATGCCCTCGTGCGGCACGATCAGGGCGATCAGCGCGATGCGCGAGGCCGAGTCGAGAAGACTGTAGCGCAGGGAGCTGACCTGCTGATTGAGGCCCTTGAGAATGCCGTCGATGATGTTCTCGAGATAGATCAGCGGCATGATGGGGGCGAGCACGCTCAGCAGAAACCCGACTTCGTCGCTCTTGTAGAGGAGCTGCCCGAGCGGGTAGGCGTAGACGCAGAAGAGCGCCCCGAGCAGCACCGAGATGGACAGCGTGATGTGAATGGCGCGCGAGATGGTGCGGTGGAGCTTTGCGTCCTGACGGCGGACGTTGGCCTCGCTGATCTCGGGCACCAGCAGCGTCGACAGAGAGTTTAAAAAGGACGAGGGGAAGAAGAGCAGCGGCATGGCCATGCCCTTGAGCATGCCGAACTGGGAGAGCCCCATCTCCTTGGAGCCGGTGTGCACCGCGAGCCGGTCGGGCACCAGCAGATTTTCAATGGTGCGAAGCAGGGAGTTGAGCCAGCTGCCCGCCGCGATGGGCAGGGCGATCTGGGCGAACTTTCTGAGAATGGGGGAGCGTGCGGGGGCGCCGCCCGCCGGAATGGTGCGGCAGTCGCGCCGGTAGGCCGCGAAGAGATAGAGCGTCGATGCGGCCTCGCTCACGGCATTGCCGACGACGACCGCGGCGCAGGCGGCGGCGATGCCGCGCGGGGCGTAGCGCCCGAGCAGAAAGAAGATCAGCCCCATGCGCACCGTCTGCTCGAAGAGCAGCGCCGCCGAGGAGCTCTTGACCCGCCGCCGGGCGATGAAGTAGCCCTTGAAGCAGGCCGCCGCGCTCATGCAGGGCAGCCCGAAGGAGAGGATGCGAAGCGGCAGCGCCGCGCGCTCGTCGTGGAGAAAGACCGCCGAGATGAAGTCGGACCCGAAGAAGAGGGCCGCAAAGGCCGCAAGGCCGACAAGGACACTCACGCCGACGGTGCGCCGCAGGATGCGCCGCACCGTGCGGCGGTCGGCGGTTGGGCTCTCGGAGATCAGCCGGGTCACGGCGATGGGGATGCCGGCCGTCGCGAGCGTGGTCGCGAGCACATAGAGCGAGAAGATCAGCTGGTAGAGCCCCATGCCCTCGGCGCCGATCTTGTCGGAGAGGTAGACGCGGAAAAAGATGCCGACCGTGCGCAGAATCAGCGAGGTCAGCGTCATGATGAGCGCATTTTTGAGAAAGGTCCACTTTTTCATCCGTTCCCAGCCTTTCAGGGGGTGTCCCCCTACTATTTATATTGGCCGGGCACGAAAAAATCACAGATTTTGCAGAATCAGGCGCTCCGCGGCGTCGGCAAGACGCCACAGCGCGGCGCAGAGCCCCTCGGCCGCCGCCGACGGCCCACGCGGGGAAGCGGCGCTGTCCGCGGGGGCGGCGAGTGCGCGCAGCCGGTCGCAGGCGAGCAGGGGAGCCGGCGACTTGTGAAAGGAGCCAAGCGACGCAAAGAGCTCGCCGAGGGCCGCCGCGCAGACGCCGGGATCGGGCGAAGAGGCAGGGGCGCTTTGCGCGCAGCGCCCGGCCTGCCAGGCGATCAGCTCGAGCGCCTGTGCGAGCTCCATCAGCTCGCCCGCGCCGACCGGGGGGATGAATTCGCGCGCGAGCCGGTCGCGGTAGCGCCCGCGCGCAAGGCGCAGCTCCCGCAGCGCCCGGCCGCAGGCCGCGGCATCGCGGTGTCCTGCCGCGTCGAGCACCGCACGGCACAGCTCCGCGAGGCCGCACAGCTGTTCGTAGCAGTCGGGTCTTTTTGCTCTGGCCATCACAGTCACTCCTTTTTTCAGTCCCCATATTCTATGAGAGAGAGGCGCGGCGCGTGCCGCCTAGAAGACCCGCAGGAAGAGCACCGCAAACAGGTACCCGAGTGCCCCGCAGCCCGGAAAGGTCAAAATCCAGGTCAGGGCCATGTTCCAGGCAATGTCCCAGCGCACGCCCGTGAGCCGCCGCGCTGCGCCCACCCCCATGACGGCCGAGGTCTTGGTGTGGGTCGTGCTGACCGGGAGCCCGCCGAGAGAGCTCAAAAGCAGACAGCACGCGCCGGCGAGATCCGCACAGAAGCCCTCGGGCGGGGTCAGGCGCACCATGTCGAGCCCCACCGATTTGATGATGCGGTAGCCGCCGATCGAGGTGCCGAGCGCCATCACCGCCGAGCAGAGAAGCATCAGCCACACCGGTACGGCGAAGCTGCCGGCGTCCGCTCCGCCGCGGGCGAGACAGACGCCGAGAAGAAAGATGCCCATGAACTTCTGCCCGTCCTGCGCGCCGTGCATAAACGCCATAGCGGCGCCGCCCGCCGCCTGCGCGCGGGAGAAAGCGCGGTTGGCGCTGGGGCGGCTGAGGCCCCGCCCGAGCAGACGGGTGAGCCTTGCGAGCGCGAAGCCGAGCGCAAAGCCGAGCAGCGTCGACAGCCCGAGCCCCCACAGCACCCGGCTCCACGCCGCCCACCGCACGCCGGAAAAGCCGCCGTGCAGCGCGACGGCGGCCCCCGTGACGCCGGCCGTGAGCGCGTGGCTCTCGCTTGTGGGGATGCCGAACCACCAGGCGGCGCTCGCCCAGACCACAATGGCGAAGAGCGCCGCCGCGAGAGCGGTGAGCGCCGCGCGCGCGTCGCCGCCGAAGTCGGCGATGCCGTAGATGGTCGCGGCGACGCTCGCGTTGAGAGCGGTCATGGTGAGCACGCCGAGAAAGTTGAAAACCGCCGCCATGAGCACGGCGGCGCGCGGACCGACGGCGCGGGTGGCGACGCAGGTCGCAATGGCGTTTGGCGCGTCGGTCCAGCCGTTGACGAGCACCACGCCGAGCGTGAGCGCGACAATGGCGGCGAGCGCCGGGTCGCGCAGCTCAGTCAGCAGCGCGCCGAGTGTCAGATCCATGAAAATCCCCCCTGTGACGGAATCGTTGTCCCACACAGGAAAATATATGTAAAGTGCCCGTCAAAAAGCCCGGCAGATGAGAAAACGGAAGAATGAGCGAGATTGAAAGAGCCTGACAGAGAAACAGCGGGGAGAGCCGCCGTGCGTTTTCCCCGCGGCCCGACGGAGACCGCAGGGAGCTCTGCGCGCGCTTGACGCAGTCGGCCAAAAAAGGTAAACTGAATTCAGAACACTGACGGGAGAGGATTTCTTGAGAGAGAAAAAGATCAAAACTGCCATTCCCATCTACCTTGCGGCGGGCGTCTTCGTGCTGCTCGGCATTCTCATTCCCCTGACGGGTATCGGCGCGATTCTGGGGGTGCTCGCGGCTGCGGCGGTGACCTTTGCCGTGGCGGACCGGCTGATCCCGGCGCGCACGGTGATGGTCCGGGAACCGGAGCCGGAGATCAAAACCGGCGACGAGACGGTCGACGAGGCCATCGCCCAGGGCCGCCGCGGGCTCGAGCAACTGCGCCGCGCAAACGAGCTGATCCCCGACGAGGTGCTCTCGGCCCAGATCGGCCGCATGGAGACCGCGGGGGACCGGATTTTAAAGCTCGTGGCACAGCACCCCGAGAAGCTCGACGACATCCGGCGTTTTCTCAACTACTTTCTGCCCACGGCGAACAAGCTGCTCGCCGCCTATGCCAGGCTCACCTCGGCCGATGTCCGGGGCGAAAATGTCGCCGAGGCGACCACCCGCATCCGCGACAGCATGGAGCTTGTTGCGCGCGCCTTTGAGCGCCAGCTCGACCGGCTCTACCACGATGAGGCGCTCGATATCACGACCGACATACAGGTGCTCGAGAGCATGATGGCGAGCGAGGGCCTGCTGGACCAAAACGAATTTAAAAACAACAAGGGAAAGGATGAATGACCATGAGCGAGATCCCGAAACTGACACTGGAGCCCAATCTGAACGAGGGCATGCCCTCATTGACCCTTGACCCGACCGCGCCGGCGGAGCCCAAAAAAGAGATCGTCCCGGTGACCATCGAGGAGACGAAGCTCACCCCCGAAGAGCAGAAAGCCGTCGACGAGTTCGCCGAGAAGATCGACATCGACAACACCAACATGGTGCTGCAGTACGGCGCGGCGGCGCAGAAGAGCATCGCCGACTTCTCGGGCTCGGCGCTCGAGAAAGTGCGCTCGAAAGACCTCGGCGAGGTGGGCGACATGATCACCGAGCTTGTGGTGGAGCTCAAGGGCTTTGACGCCACCGAGGAGAGCAAGGGCCTCTTCGGCCTGTTCAAAAAGACCCGAAATAAGGTGGAGGTTCTCAAGACACGCTACGACAAGGCGGAGAACAGCGTCAACAGGATCACCGGCATGCTCGAGGAGCACCAGGTCACCCTGATGAAAGACATCGCCATGCTCGACAAGATGTACGAGATGAATCTGCAGTACTTCAAGGAGCTGACCATGTACATCCTCGCGGGCAAGAAGAAGCTCGAGCAGGTGCAGACGGTCGATCTGCCCGCGCTCAATGAGAAGGCGAAAGCCTCGGGCCTGCCCGAGGATGCGCAGGCCGCAAACGACCTTGCCAACCGCTGCAACCGCTTTGAGAAAAAGCTGCACGATCTGGAACTGACGCGCAACATCTCCGTTCAGATGGCGCCGCAGATCCGCCTGATTCAGAACAACGACAGCCTGATGGCGGAGAAGATACAGTCCTCCATCGTCAACACCATTCCGCTGTGGAAGAGCCAGATGGTGCTCGCGCTCGGGCTCGCCCACTCGCAGCAGGCTATGCAGGCGCAGCGCGCCGTCACCGATATGACAAATGAGATGCTCAAAAAGAACGCCGAGATGCTCAAGACCGGCTCGATTGAGACCGCCAAGGAGTCTGAGCGCGGCATTGTGGACATCGAGACCCTGCGCCAGACCAACCAGTCGCTGATCTCGACGCTCGACGAGGTGCTCAAGATTCAGCAGGAGGGCCGCGAGAAGCGCCGCGCCGCCGAGCAGGAGCTGACCATGATCGAGGGCGAGCTCAAGGCGAAGCTGCTGGAGCTGCGCTAGGAGGAGAGGACGTTGAAGCTCTGGGAAAACCGCAAACTCGCCTGGGCCGTTCTGGCGCTCGCCGTGGTGCTGACCATTCTCTTCTCGTGCGCCGCGGGGCTGCGCCGTGAGCGAAGTCGCGCTCTCGATGTATTCTACGAGGGCACGCAGGGCGACGGCCTTTCGGCCTACAACGATCTGCAAAAGCGCGCCGAGTGCGCCTACAATCTGCTCACTCTCGCGACGAAGTACGACAAAAATGACACCGAGGGCGCAAGGGCGCTGACCGCAGCGCGGCGCGCGCTGCTCGACGCGCAGGAGATCGGCGAAATGGCCGAGGCGAACGCCGCGCTCACCGAGGCGCTCGCTCTCGTTCGCAGCGAGAGCGGCAGCTATGGCATGAATGAGCAGGACAGCAGGCTCTTCGAGCGCCAGGTCACCGAGATGGTCTCGCGCGGCGAGACCATCTCCCACAACGACTACGACCCGCAGGCGGCGCGCTTCAACGAGCGCCTGTCGGGTTTCCCGCGGGGCGTTGTCAGCGCTCTGATGGGCATCGAACCGCTTGAGCGAATCAAGTAGAGAAAGAGAGTACACAAGTGACGAATACCAGACACACAGCAAGGGAGCTCGCGGCGCTCGTTCTGGCGGCGCTGCTGCTCTGCACAGCCGCACTGGGTGCATCGGCCGTATCCAATCTGCCCGAGCCGAGCGAGAGCTTCTATGTGGCCGACTACGCCGACGTGCTCGAGAGCGACACCATCACCCACATCGTCGAGGAGAACGACAAACTCTTCGCGGCAAACGGCGCGCAGATCGTCGTTGTGACGATGGATTTTATCGGCGACAACAGCATTGAGGACTATGCCTACGCCCTGTTCAACGAGTGGGGCGTCGGCTCCGAGGAGAAACAAAACGGTCTGCTTCTCCTGCTCGACATCGGCGGGGACAACTACTGGATCACGCCGGGCCGGGGCATGGAGAAGGAGCTCTCGAGCGCCACGCTCGGCGATATTCTCTACGATTACCTCGAGGAGGACTTCGCCGCAAAGGACTACGACGCCGGCGTGAGAAAGGTCTTCGACGAGCTCGTCGACCGGGTGTATGACCACTACGGCGAGGGGACGATCGGCGGGACTGTCACGCCGCCCTCCGGCGGCACGTATGAGCCGGACTACTATGAGCCCGAGCCCCGGCGCTCGCCGCTTGCAACCATCATGACGGTGGGCTTCATTTTGCTTGTGGTGCTTGTCATCGCCTCGCTGATCTCCGCAAGCCGCCACCGGCGCTACTCGCGCCCCTATCAGGGCGGCTACGGGGCGCCCCCGCCGCGGCGCACAACGGTCTTTGTGCCCCTGTTTGGGCGCAGACCGCGCTATCCGCCGCCCCCGCCGAGAGGCCCCGGGGGCGGTCCTCCTCCGGGAGGGTCCTCCAGACCGCCGCGCGGCGGTTTCTGGGGCGGCTTTTCGAGCGGCGGCTCGTCACGCGGTGGCGGCGCGGGCCGGTCGAGCTTCGGCCGCTCCGGAGGCAGCAGTTTCGGCGGCCGCTCCGGAGGCGGACGCTCCAGTTTTGGCGGCGGCAGCCGCTCGGGTGGAGGCGGTTCCTCCCGCGGGGGCGGAGCCGGCCGGCGCTGAACGCATAAAAAGACCCGGCAGCACTTGCTGCCGGGTCTTTTTATGCAACTCAACCCGCGTGACCCATGGTCATGCCGCGCGGGTCGAGAAGCCGGTCGATCTCCTCGGCGGTGAGAGGCGTCTGCTCGAGCAGCAGCGCGCGCACCGGCCGCCCGGTGCGCAGGGCCTCTTTGGCGATGGCGGCCGACTTCTGATAGCCGAGCCTGGGGCAGAGCACGGTGACGACACTGACACTGCCCTCAAGCAGCGCGCCGCACCGCTCGCGGTTGGCGGTGACGCCGCGCAGACAGTTGTGATCGAGACTGGCGACGCCGTTTGCCAGCGTCTCGATGGATTCAAAGAGCTTGTAAAAGAGAATGGGCTCAAAGGCGTTGAGCTCAAGCTGACCGGCCTCGGCCGCAAGGGTGATGGCGCAGTCGTTGCCGATGACGCCAAACGCGATCTGACTGACCACTTCGGGAATGACGGGGTTGACCTTGCCCGGCATGATGGACGAGCCGTTCTGGCGCGCGGGCAAGGTGATCTCGCCGATGCCCGTGCGCGGGCCGGAGGAGAGAAGACGCAGATCGTTGCACATCTTCGAGAGGTTGACCGCGCAGTTTTTCACCGCCGCCGAGGCGGCGACAAAGGCGTCGAGATTCTGAGTGGCGTCAATGAGGTTGGACGCCTGGCGAAGCGGCAGCCCGGTCAGTTCCGCAAGCGACCCGACGATGTGGCTGACATAGAAAGAGCTCGCATTGAGACTTGTGCCAATGGCGGTGCCGCCCATGTTGACAACGGCGAGCTCGTCGCTCACGGCGCGCAGCCGGGCCATGTCGCGCTCTATCGCGCAGCGCCAGGCACCGAACTCCTGCCCGAGGCGGATGGGTACGGCATCCTGCAGCTGAGTGCGGCCGACCTTGACGATGTCATCGAACTCGAGCTCCTTGTCTGCAAGGGCCCGGCAGAGAGAGGCGAGCGACCCGATCAGCCGCCCGAGCAGAACAATCGCCGTCACGCGGCCTGCCGTGGGGATGACGTCGTTGGTCGACTGGCCCATGTTGATGTGGTCGTTCGGGTGCAAAACGGCGTAGTCGCCTCTGGCGCCGCCGAGCAGTTCGATGGCGCGGTTGCAGATGACCTCGTTTGCGTTCATGTTGGCCGAAGTGCCGGCCCCGCCCTGGATGGGGTCGGTGATGAACCACTCGCGCAGCTCGCCCGCGAGAATTTCGTCGCAGGCGGCGCAGATGGCGGTGCACTGACGGGTGGTGAGCAGCCCCGCGGAGTAGTTGGTGATGGCCGCCGCACGCTTGATCGCGGCAAGGCTGCGGATGAACTCCGGGTGGAGTGCTCTGCCCGTGATGGGGAAATTCTCCGCTGCGCGCAGCGTCTGAATGCCGTAGTAGGCGTTCTGGTCAACCCGCATCTCCCCGATGGAGTCGCGCTCGATTCGCATTGTCATGTCCGGTTCCTCCCACCGATATGAAAAAAATAATTCAAATTTCAAATTTTTGCAAGTTTTCTTTCATACTGTGAGTGTACCATGCCGCGTGATGGAATTCAATGCAAAATATAAAATAAATGAAAGAAAAGTTGCACAAAAAAATACCCCCGCCGTTTTGGCAGGGGCATTTTTCTTCAAAATTCCTTTTTGGCGAAAATGTGCCGCGAGATCAGAAACGAGAGGCCGAGCGCCGCGAGCAGCAGCAGCGGCGAGGCGTAGAGCAGAGTTCGGATAGCCTGCTCGGACGGGGTGAAGCCGCCCCCCGATTTGAACAGCACCAGAAAGCCGATGGAGGGGATGAGGAAGAGCGCCATGACGATCAGGCGGCTTCGCTCCACGCCGAAGCGGTATACAACCGGAATCATCACACAGCACAGCAGCATCCCCAGGGCGAAGTAGACGTAGCAGGGCAGAAGCACTTCGCCGAGATTCGCGCCCCGCTCGGCGGCGAGGACCGCCGCGGCGCAGTTGAGAAGCGTCGAGAGGCCGAGCAGAATGAGCGTGAGCAGATACCGCGCCCCGACGAACTGCGAGCGCTTGAGGGGCATGCACAGGCCGTAGGTGTCGAATTTGGAGTAGTTGTCATAGCTGAACGTGGACAGCACGCTCATCATCGGGTAGATCAGGGCCATGACGCTGAAGATGCTGACGTCGCCGAGCATGACGGCGTAGACGCCGAAGAGCACAATGGCGATGAGCATGGTGCGCAGATACTTTGCGAGATTGTAAAAGTCCTTGCAGACAAGGCCTAACATGCGGCATCCCCCTTTACGTAGTAGAGCATGATGTCATCGAGCGAACAGCCGTCGATGGGGTATTCGGGGTACTTTCTGCGGGCGAGGCGGCGGTCGTGCACGAGCACGTCGCAGCCGAACTGGTTCTCCCGGCGGCCGATGACATCCTCCCGGTCGAGCAGACGAAAGTCGCCGCTCGGGCAGTGGAGCACGCCGAGACGCTCGAGAATCTCGTCCTTGGACTCGGAGAATACGATATGTCCCTCGTGAATAAAGGTGATGTAGTCCGCCACTTTTTCAAGGTCGCTTGTGATGTGCGACGAGAGCAGAACCGCATGGCTCTCGTCCTCGATGAACTCCAAAAACAGATCGAGAATCTCGCTTCTCATCACCGGATCGAGGCCGCTTGTCGCCTCGTCGAGAATCAGAAGTCTCGGCCGGTGGGAGAGGGCCGCGGCAAACGAGAGCTTCATCTTCATGCCCTTTGACAGCTCTTTGATGGGCTTGCCGGCGGGCAGATCGAAGCGCTTGAGCCAGCTGTCATAGAGCGCGGGGTCAAAGCTGCGGTAGACGCGCTTTAAGACGGCGGGCAGCTGCCCCGGGCGCAGCAGCTCGTAGAAGAAGCCGTCGTCGAGCACCACGCCGATCTGCTCCTTGACGGCGCGCTCGTCGCGCACATGGTCGAGCCCGAAGAGCGTGACGTCGCCCGACTCCTTGCGAATGAGATTCAAAATCAGCTTGAGCGTTGTGGTCTTGCCGGCGCCGTTCTCCCCGATGAAGCCCATGATCGAGCCCGAGGGCAGGGTGAAGCTCACATTCTCAAGAGAGAACTGCGGGTAGGTTTTCGACAGATTTGATACGGTCAGGATGTTGCCATCCATAGGGTTACTCCTCCTTGTAGAGCAGAGTCAGCGTCTCGACAAGCTCGGCGAGCGTGACGCCGCCGCGCTTTGCCAGAGAGACCGCCCTTTGCAGACTGTCCTCACAGAGTTTCAAATGTTCCTCGCGGATCAGCTCGAGATTCTGAGCCGCGACAAAGCTGCCCTTGCCCGGAACGGTTGTGATGAATCCGTCCCGTTCAAGGTCCTCATAGGCGCGCTTGGTCGTGATGACGCTGATGCGAAGCTCCCGCGCGAGAAGCCGCATCGAGGGCAGCGCGTCGCCCTCTTTGAGGGCCCCGGTTGCCACCATCTGCTTGATCTGGCCTGTGATCTGCTCATAGATGGGGCGCCCGGAGCTGTTGGAGATGATGATGTCCATGAAGCACCTCGTTATAGTGTATATATACTATATATACACTATAACGCACACATATGCCCCTGTCAAGAATTTTTCTTGACTTTGCCGATGGAAATGATTAGACTGTATTAATGCAAATGATTTGCGTTTAAGGAGGAGTTATGACCGATCTCATTCTGGACACTCTGCTTGACGGCGCGAAGATGCTGCCGTTTCTCTTCGCGGCCTATCTGCTCATGGAGTGGTTTGAGCACCGCTCGTCGGAGAAGATGGAGCTTGCGCTGCGCCGCACCGGCCGCTTCGGCCCCATTGTGGGCGCGGTGCTCGGCATCTTTCCGCAGTGCGGCTTCTCGGTGGCGGCGGCCAATTTCTACGCCGGGCGCGTCATCACCATGGGCACGCTCGTGGCGGTCTTTGTCTCGACGTCGGACGAGGCGATTCCGGTACTTCTGGCCCACCCGGGCAGCGCCCACGAGATTTTTGCCATTGTGGGGGCGAAACTCGCCGTTGCGCTCGTCGCGGGCTTTGCGACTGATCTGCTGCTCGGCGGGCGGCGCAGCCTTGAGCCGGCCGAAGTGCGCCGTGAACATGAGGAGCACACCGCCGAGTGCGGCGGGGAGCACGGCATTCTGCGGCCGGCGCTGCGCCACACGGCGAGCACCTTTGCGTTTGTGCTGCTGGCGACGTTTCTGCTCAATCTCACCATCCACTTCATCGGCGAACAGAATCTTGGGCGCCTGCTGATGCAAAACAGTATTTTCGCCCCTGCCGTCGCGGCCCTGATCGGCTTCATTCCGAACTGCGCGGCGTCGGTCGTGCTCACCGAGCTCTACCTCTCGGGCGCCATCGGCTTCGGCTCCATCATTGCGGGGCTCTCGACCGGCGCGGGGGTGGGTCTGCTGATGCTCTTCAAGAGCAACCGCAGCCTGCGCGAGAACTTCAAGGTCATGGCGATCCTCTTTGTCTTCGCCACGGCGGCCGGCATGCTGCTCACGGGGGTGCTGTGATGGAGCGCACGAGGAACACCCGGCGCCGCCGAGCGATTTTACAGGCGCTCGAGCGCAGCGGCCGGGCGCTCACGGCGCAGGAGATCCAACTCGCCTGCGCCGGGACCGAGCCCGCGGATCTCTCGACGGTCTACCGCGCGCTCGCGGCGCTCTGCGAACGGGGGCTCGCGGTCAAGTCGGTGCGCGCCGACGGGCGCGCCTGCTACCGTCTGCCGCCGCCGCGCCACAGCCACACGCTGCGCTGCGAGCTCTGCGAGCGCACGGTGTCGATTGACCTGTGCCCCGTGGAGGAGCTCGCCGAGCGCATCGGAGAAGACACGGGCTTTGTCATCACCGGCCACCGGCTGGAACTCACCGGGCGCTGCCCGGACTGCATGAAAAAGGAGGAGTCTGATGAGACGCCATAAAATTGCACTGTTTGACCTCGACGGCACGCTCACCGCGTCGGCCCCCGGCGTGATTGCCGCGGTGAAATACGCGCTTACGCGCTTTGGCATCGAGGAGACCGACGAGAGCCGGCTCAGAAGCTTTGTCGGCCCGCCGCTGCTGGAGGCTTTCCGGGAGGTCTACGGCCTCTCGCACGAGGACGCAGCGCAGATGCTCAAGTATTTTCGCGAATATTACAACGACCGCGGGGTGTATGAAAACGCCCCCTTTGAGGGCGTTGAGCAGATGCTCGCTGCGCTCAGGGAGGCCGGCATCTTTGTGGCGCTTGCGACCTCAAAGCCGGAGTATCTGGCGCATGTGGTGCTGCGCCACTTCGGCCTGATCGAATACTTTGACTTCATCGCCGCCGCGACGCCCGACGAGGCGCGCACAACAAAGGATGAGGTGATGGCCTACGCCGTGGAACGCATCCCCATTGAAGACCCGGCGGATGCCGTGATGGTGGGCGACCGGAAGTTTGACATTCTCTCGGCGAACCGCTTTGGGCTTGACTCGATCGGCGTTCTCTTCGGCTACGGCGGCCGCGAGGAACTCGAACAGGCCGGCGCGACGCTGCTTGTCGAGACGGTGGAGCAGCTTCAGGTGGCGCTTCTCGGCGAATAAAATCGCTTTGATTGGACAAATCATCAATAGAAAGGTAAGGAGGTTTGTGAGTATGGATAAGACCAGAATTGTGAGTGTCACCGCCCGCGAGATTTTGGACTCGCGCGGCAACCCCACGGTCGAAGCAGAGGTTGCGCTCGCCGGGGGTGTGCGCGCCTGCGCGTCGGTGCCGAGCGGGGCTTCGACCGGTGCCTTTGAGGCGGTGGAACTGCGCGACGGCGACGGCGGCCGCTACGGCGGCAAGGGCGTTCTGCGGGCGGCGGGGAATGTCGACGGCCCCATCTGCGAGGCGCTCGCGGGGCTTGACGCCACCGATACCACAGCGGTCGACCGGGCGCTTCTCACACTCGACGGCACGCCGAACAAGGTGCACCTCGGGGCAAACGCCATGCTCGCGGCCTCCATCGCCTGCGCGCGGGCGGCAGCTGTGGCCTGCAATCTGCCGCTCTACCGCTTTCTCGGCGGTGTGAGCGCGCAGGTTTTGCCCGTGCCGATGATGAATGTGCTAAACGGCGGCGCCCACGCCACCAACAGCATCGACGTGCAGGAGTTTATGATCATGCCGGTGGGTGCCCCCTCGTTTGGCGAGGGCGTGCGCTGGTGCGCGGAGGTCTTTCACGCGCTCAGAAGTCTGCTGGTCGAGGAGGGGCTCAGCGCCAGTGTCGGCGACGAGGGGGGCTGTGCGCCCGATCTGCCGGGCGACGAGCAGGCGATCGAGTATCTGCTGCGCGCCATGGAGCGCGCAGGCTACCGCCCGGGCGAGGACTTTGTGCTCGCCATGGACGCCGCGGCGAGCGAGTGGAAGACGGCCGATGGCTACCGCCTGCCAAAGGCCGGAAAAAGCTGTACGGCCGATGAGCTCATCGAACACTGGCGCTCTCTTGCCGAGCGCTACCCCATCCGCTCGATTGAGGATCCGGTCGGCGAGGAGGACTGGGACGCCTGGCGGCGCATCACCGAAGCGCTCGGCGACAGGCTGCAGCTCGTCGGCGACGACTTCTTTGTCACGAACACCGCCCGGCTGGAACGGGGCATGGAACACGGCTGTGCCAATGCCATACTCATAAAGCCCAACCAGATCGGAACACTCACCGAGACCATGGACGCCATGCGCACCGCCCGTCGAAACGGCTACGCGAGCATCGTCTCGCACCGCTCGGGCGAGACGTCCGACACGCTCATCGCCGATCTCGCCGTGGCGCTGAACGCCGGACAGATCAAGACCGGCGCGCCGAGCCGCGGCGAGCGGGTCGCCAAGTACAACCGTCTGCTGCGCATCGAACAGGAGCTGTCGGGCGGCGGTATCTGGCCGGGGAAAAAGTGTTTTCTGTAAAAGAAGAGAGCGGGGCATCCGATCGGATGCCCCGCTCTTTTTTGCCTATCCTTTGATAAAAGCGGCGTAGTCGTCGAGAAGCTGCTCCTTCACCCGGTGGGGTACGAGATACTCGAGGTTGTTCATCGGGCCCTCCCCGTCCGCCTGCATGTGGTTCATCTTGGGGTAGGAGAGAAAGTTCCAGTTGGCGTCGTCTGCATGGGCGGCTTTCCACAGGGCGAAATCCTCCATGGTGACCTGGTAGTCGCGCTCGCCCTGGGTGACGAGCACCGGCTCGGTGATGGACTTTGAGACCTCGATCGGGTCATAGCCGAGCGTCTGTTTCCAGTAGTACTTGCGCGCGCCGAGCATGGGCAGAATTTCGCTGTCGGGCACGCTGTCGTCGGTGAGCTTGGCGATGTCGGCCTTGAGAGCGGCGACCATCTGTTTGCCCTGCTCGGTCTGCACGCCGTTTACGGTGGTCAGAAACGTGTACTGCTCCACCATCAGATCGGGCAGACTGCGCGCGGGGCCTGACATGATGATGAATTTATCTGCCTGATCGGCTTTCTCGGCGATGGCGGGGATTTTATATCCCCCCTGGCTGTGGCCGAGCACAACGATGTTTTCCGTGTCTACATAGGGAAGCTGCGCGACCATATTGACCGCATCCACGGCGTCGAGGGTCGTCTCCTTTTCCATATCAAAGGTCTCGTCGAGACTGGATTCGTTGGGATAGAGATAGGTGCGTTTGTCGTAGCGGTAGACCGCAATGCCCCGCTCGGCGAGCCCCCAGGCCACATCGCGAAACGGCTTGTTGGGGCCGGCCGTCTCGTCGCGGTCGTTCATGCCCGAGCCGTGAACCAGCACGACACAAGGAAATTTGCCCTCGCCGTCGGGCTTTGTCATGGTGCCGGAAAAGACCTTGCTGTCGGCCGCGGTGAAGTTCAGCTCGCTCTCGGACACCCCCTCGGGCATGACGGCCGGGACAGTCTCGCCGTAGGGCAGAAGCTGGATGCCGGCAATCTTTCCGGCGGTGTCGACCGTGACGCAGATGTTGGCCGCGCCCGCCGTGAAACGCGTGGGCAGCACTGCCATCTCGTAGCCCTGCATCGAGAACGAGTAGGGGGCGGCGAGCTGTGCGAACTGACCGGCGCCCTGAAAGAGAGAGTCGATGAGCACGCCCCCGTTCGGCGACGAGAAGAGAGCGCTCATGGCGTCGTCGAGCTCATAGCCGCCGGCCGCATAGGGGTTGCCGAGCAGCGAGAAGATGAAGTTTGCCGCGCTGCGCTCGGCGTCGGTCGCGCCGGGGTTGTGGTAGAGGGTGACAGTCGGGCTGCCGCCCTCAGACGACCAGCCGACAAAGAGACCGAGCCCCTCGGCGAGAGGCCGCACCGGCACCATCAGCTCGCCGTTTTCCAGATAGGGCGCGCCCCCCTCGAGCGGAACCGACACGCCGTTTCGCAGCATGGCGTCCTCGCCCTGCTGGAAGACGAGCTCCACACCGCCGGCCTGTACGGTCGCGGTGTCGTGAACGGTCGACACCGTGGCCCCCTGCGGGAACATGGCCCGGACGGTCGCGGCCAGCGGAACCATGGTGCGCCCGGCAGCGCTGAGCACAGGCTCGGCGTCAGCGGCCGCATAGGACAGGCGCTGCGCGTCGAGCATGATGGCGGGCGCGGGGGCCCCGGCGGCCGAGACCGCCGGCACCGCGCCGAGCAGCAGCAGCGCCGCAAGCAGTACGGACAACAGTTTTTTCATGAGCGAACCTCCCATAAGTCTTCTTTGGCCGCACCGGCACATGTTCCCGGCGCGGTCTTTATCAGGTGTTTTACGCGGGTAAAATCGAATGGCTCTCCCTCTTTGCGGCCATCCTGTCACGCCGCGGGCAAGAGAACAAGCCGGCGCGCGGCGCCGGCCTGTGTCAATTGGTCTTGAGAGACTGCGTCAGCGAGTAGCCCTCGCCGAGCACGCGGTCGTAGGTGAGCAGATCGAGCATGCGGTCGGCCGTCTCGGTGTCACCGTAGCCGGGTGAGTAGACAGGGCGCCTCTGCATCTCGGCGAGAATGCTCTTTGTGACGGCCGTCTTCGGCGCGCCGATGGCGTCCGCGAGAATGTGGGGCAGATAGAAAGCGCTCGTCTTGCCCTGCGGCAGGGCGCTGCGGTCGAGCAGATCTGCATTGCTCCAGATCAGGTAGCTCTGCTCATAGAGCGCGGCGCAGTTGTCGCCCGTGATACCGAGGTCCTCATAGGTGTTGCTCTGGGGGGTGAAGAAAGGGAAGTGGTCGCCGATGAAGAGCACCACCGTGGGCTCGTCAAACTCACGAAGAAAGTCGATGAACGCGCCGAGCTGCTTGTCGGAGTTGCTAATGTTCTGCAGATAGTAGCTGATTTCGGGTTCGGGCGAGTTCTCATCAAAGTAGGGCTGGTGGTTCTGCATGGTTGTGGTGAAGATGAAAGCGGGGCGCTCGCTTGTCTTCAGCTCCTGTTCAATCTGCTCATAGACGATGCGGTCGTCGATGTAGTGGCGGTAGTTCTCGGCGCCCACTGTGAGATTGTCGTCGAAGTAGAGCTTGTCAAAGCCGTAGGTGCTGTAGATCTCGTCGCGCGAGTAGAACGACCGGCTGAACGGGTGAATGTAGGTTGTGGAGTAGCCGAGACTGCGGTAGTAGGAGGCAAAGGTCTCGTGCGGCCGGTCGGAGAGAAGCCGGTGCGGAATGACGGGATTGCCGAGCGAGCGCACGGGAAGCCCGAACATCAGCTCAAACTCCGTCTTGACCGTATAGCCGCCGAACGTGGGTACAATGGCGGTTCCCGCGTAGCCCTCGCGGCGCAGCTCGTCGAAGTTCGCATAGGTGTCCTGCGCGATGGAGAGATCCTCAAAGATACGCATGTCGGCAAAGGACTCGTTCATGACGACCACGACGTTGGGGGCCTGAAAGCCGGCGGCGGAATCGGCCGGGAAGCCGGCGCTCAGAAGCGAGGCCACCGTCTGGCGGCTGTAGTCCTGTGGGACAGTGGCAGTCTCAACCGAGCGGTCGATCTGCTCGCTCGCAGAGTCCACCAGAAACGAAATCAGGCTGTTTTTCTCGTATTTCTCATTGACTTTAAACACGTTCTCGGCCGGCTCGGTGTCGATGGTGAACGCCTCCATGATCCGCTCGGAGATGGTCGAGGGGAAGAAGATGCCCAGCAGCAGCAGCGCCGACACCGAGACGGTGAGAATGGAGCGGTAGCGCTCCCACCCGACGCGGATGTCGAGAAAGAAGGCGATCAGAAGCCAGGCGAGCAGAAACAGAACCGACAGCACGACGCCGGGGTGGATGTCGAGCTTTGCGAATTTTGCGACGTCGGACATGTTGGTGGTCATCACCAGATCCGCGAGGGTAAAGTGGCTGCCGCTGACGTCGTACTTGTAGAATTCGACCAGCGACAGGGTGTAGAAGAGAAGCCCCGTGCCGGCCATCGCGATCCAGGCCTGGCGGGCGATGGCGAGCAGCACGACGAAGATTGCCGTGACAACCAGCGTGTCAAACAGGAAGATCAGCGGCTTGCCAAAGAGATACTCGCCGAGCTTCGCAAGACTCAGAGACTGGTTGAACTGGGTCGCCAGCGCCAAAAACACGGGAAAAAGAACCAGCATAATATTCTTTTGTGTCTGAAAACGTCCGCGGTTTTCCGCGCGGATCTGTCTGATGCGGGAACGCATATTACACCTCCGACCGGGCTCTGGGCGTGGTCTTTGTCACTTGTTAGACGACAGGGCGGCAAAAAAGGTTCAAAGGCCGCCCGGCGTCTCTATTGTACTATAAAACAGTGGAGAATGGGGAACAAATTTCTGGAAGCCGGGGCGGCGCTTCAGCTCACAAGGGGAATGGTGACCGTCGCTTTGAAGAGGTCGCCGTCGATCTCGATTTTGAAGCTGCCGCCCATGAGCTCGGTCAGGCTTCTCGCGATGGACAGGCCGAGGCCGCTGCCCTCGCTCGCGCGGGCCTCGTCGCCGCGCTTGAAGCGCTCCATGAGCTCCTCCTCGGGGAGATTGAGCTCGTAGGCCGACACGTTTTTGACCACGATCACGGCGTTGCCGCCGCTGGTCGCGACCGTGACATAGACCCGCGACTGGGGCGCGGCGTACTTGAAGACATTGGAGAAGAGATTCTCCAGCACCCGCCACAGCAGCTTTCCGTCGGCGAGCACCATGATGCGGTCCTCGGTAAAGGCGGTGCGGAACGTGAGGCCCGAGGCCTCGATCTTGTCGTCGAGCTCGCCGAGGCTCTGCGTGATGAGCGCCACGGCGTCAACCTGATCGAGGGTGAACGGAATGTTGCCCGAGCTCGCCTTGGTCGCCTCAAACAGATCCTCCGTCAGATTTTTCAGGCGCGCCGCCTTCTGTTCAAGGATATTCACATACTCCTCAAAGTGCTCCCCGCCGGGCCCCTCGGTTTTGAGAAGATCGATGTAGTTGATGATGGAGGTCAGCGGCGTCTTGATATCGTGGGAGACATTGGTGACAAGCTCGGCTTTCATGCGCTCGCTTTTGACCTCGCCTTCGACGGCGTTCTGAAGCCCCTCGGAGATGGTGTCGATGTTGCGCGCGAGAGTGGCGAGTTCTCCGTCGCCGGGCAGATTGATCTTGTAGTTGAGCTCGCCGCCCTTGACCCGCGAGACCCCCTCGCGGATGGCGCTGTACTCCCTGCAGTTTTTGACGAGCAGACGCAGCACGACGATGTTTGCCCCCGCGAGAATCAGAAGCCCCACCAGCACAAGAAAGCCGGAGTTTGTAAACAGGGACGCCATGGTCAGAAAGAGCAGCAGCTCCAGCCCGAACACGACAACGAAGATGCGCACAACCACCGGCCCGCTCATCGCCGCAGTGCGGATGGCTCCGCGGATCGCCTGCCAGAGTTTGTAGGGAATCAGCAGGATGAGCGTGTGCTGAATGAAACTGTGGTTTTTGACGTTTTTCGCAATGGCGAGCACGAAGTTGAGGATGATGACGATACTCATTGCAATGAGCACCGTGAACAGAGACTGGTTGATTGCGCGGTAGTAGAGCAGCGTGATCAGATAGGCGTCGCCCGTGATGACAAGCCCCACGATGATGGCATGCACCTCGAGAAACAGCCGATCGCACAGCAGCAGACGCACGCCCTCCTGCCGGGTGGTGTAACCCGCCGCCGAGCAGAGAAACACGACGGCCACAAGAGCCGTGAGCGCCAGCAGCCCCACGTCGCGCAGGATGCCGAGGTAGTAGGCGCGGCTCTGGTTGTAGCTGGACTGCATGGCGGAGTAGCTCGCCTCGTCCATGCCGAGGTAGAGCACGGCGTCGTCGGTCACCGACAGCCCCGCCAGTTCGCGCGAGCGGTCGATCTGATTTTGAATCTCATAGCCGATGTAGTCGGAGTGGAGCCCGCTTGAGAGCGAATTGGTGTAGCTCGCGTTTGCATAGAGCTTGTAGGCCGGCATTTTGAGAAAGTCAGCGCGCGAGAGCGAAGCGTCACTCGCTTTGACATAGTCGCCGAGCTTGTAGTAGTAGGTCAGGTAATTGGCCTGTTGGAACCGTTCGAGCTGGTAGCGAAAGTCGAGGAGCTGCTCCTCGATGAGCGCATCGCGAAGGGCTGCGATGCGCTGGGACCACTGCTGTGTAAAGAGTTTATACAGCTGCTCTTCATCCCAGGAGGGATTGGTCGGCTCTTCGGTGCCGGAGTATTCCGAGTAGTAGAGCTCGCGCTCATCGTCGTAGTAAAAACGGCTGCGAAAGTCCTCAAACAGCCGCTGCGTCTCACTTTCGATCATGGCATCGGTCACGAGAGCGCCGCTTTTGATATACTCCTCGCTGCGATAGTAGCACAGGCGCAGAATCGGCCAGGCCGCCTCGTCAAACTTCTCCTGGAGCATCTGGCTGTTTTCAAAATTCGCCTCAAAGACCGAGAAGATGTCGACCTGGTACTCGATAAAAGAGTTGATCAGCATCGAGCAGGCGAGCGTCAGGCAGACCACGGCGAGCGCAAATGCCGCGGTCTTGAGCACGATATTCTTCTTCCATTTGACAAACAAGGGTGTACCGCCTTTCAGACCGCTCAGCCCCGGGCGCGGCGGATGACACACGCGGCGAAAGCGCCGAGCGCCGCCACAACAAGGGCCAACCAGATTTTTTTGTGCCGGTTCAAATTGTGTTTCATCAGATACTTCCTCCGCAGCGGGCTCTGTCGGCCGGCCGCTGTTCTAGTCGTTTTCGTACTTTTCGATTTTGTAGCCGATTCCCCAGACCACCTTGAGATACTTCGGCTCTTTAGGGTTGATCTCGATTTTTTCACGGATGCGGCGAATGTGGACCGCCACGGTGTTTTCGGGCCGGAAAGAGGGCTCGTTCCACACATTTTCGTAGATCTGATCGATGGAGTAGACCCGCCCCGCATTCTCGGTGAGCAGCTTGATCATCTTGTACTCCACCGGGGTGAGCTTGACGGGCTCGCCGTCGACGGTGACCGACTTCTGCTCGTCGTCCACGACGAGGCCGCCGCTGCGAAAGACATTCTCCCGGGTGACGAAGCTGCCCAGCGTCGTGTAGCGGCGCAGCTGGCTCTTGACGCGCGCGAGAAGCTCAAGGGGGTTGAACGGCTTTGTGATGTAGTCGTCGGCCCCCATGTTGAGCCCCATGATCTTGTCGGTGTCCTCGCTCTTGGCCGAGAGCATGATGACGGGAATGTTTCGGCTCTCGCGGATTTTCATGGTGGTGCGCATGCCGTCGAGCTGGGGCATCATGATGTCCATGAGAATCAGGTGGATCTCCTGCTCCTCAAGAACTTTGAGCGCATCGAGACCGTTGTAGGCCCGGTAGACGTCATAGCCGTCGTTTTTGAGATAGATGGCGATGGCCTCCACAATGTCTCTGTCGTCGTCGCAGACGAGGATATTCATCTGTCTTCCCCCCGATTTGTCAGTCAGTGTCTGAGGTCATGCCGCCCTCACAGCGGCCGGCATGGCTGTTCGGTATTAGTATACCATACTTTGTATTTTTGCGTCGATCATCCGGCGCGCCCCTCTGATTGGCGGCCGGAAATCTGTCTTTAGCATACCGGGTAATTCTTAAGAGCCGCGCCCTTGGATTCTTACAATATTATTAATTCGCCGGCAACACAAAAATGGGCGGGGCAACCGCCGTTGACACGGCGCCGGCGCAGTGGAAAACGGGGTACAAAAGGTGGTGGCTTCGGCATGAGAGAGCGCAAGGGTATGTCATTTCTCAAAATTGCGCCGCGGCTTCGTCTCACCCCGGACAGAGTGCGCGGGCTCTATGACAGGTAACGCTCGAACTCATCCGCCGTCGGGCAGGGGGTGAAAAATCGCGCCGGGAGCTCTTTGCGTATTGCCGCGGTCGGTATGCAACGCCCAAAAAGCGCTATAAGGTCCTGCTGCGGGACAAATCGGACTGCGGCGGGCCGCCCGGCGGAGAGTGAAACGGCAGGGCAGAAAAAGAGCACCGGCGATTTGCCGGTGCTCTTTTTGCACGGTTACTGCTCGACCGAGGGATCGGGCGGAGTGGTGACGGGCTGGCGGACAAAGGCTTCGGGGTTGTTTTTGTACTCGCGTTCGAGCTCCTTTGCATAGCCGAGCACCACATGCGGCAGCCGCATACCGATCTCGTGAAGCGTCTGCTGCACGGTCGCCTCGGCCATGCCGAGATCAAAGCTGCGCTTTTTGCGGGTCTTGAGAATCAGACCGTAGGTCTTGCCGGTCGGAATGCCGTTGGTGCGGTGGCGGGTCGTGCGCTGATAGGCCCAGCAGAGGTCCTGCGCATCGAGCAGACGGGTCCAGGCGCCCTGCTGGAAGAGCACCCACCGGTCGTTCATGCGAATGCCGCCCACGGGCTGAGTCGACTGGTAAAAGGCCTCGAGCCGCTCTGTTGCAAACTCACCCTCGCCGCTTGTCTCACAGTACTTTTTGATCTCTTTCTGATAGGCGCCGGTGAGCGCGCGAATGAGCATCAAAAGGCCGATGGCAAGACAGACGACGCCGATGCCGGTGGTCACCCAGGTCAGAGCCGTCTGGGTGCGGCCCAGATAGTCCACCTTGAGGTAGTAGGGCAGAAACCAGGCCTGTGTCTCGGCGTCAAGCTCCTCATAGCCGATGGTGTCATGGTAGAAGCCGAGCGAATCCTCCGGCATGGGGAGAATGGTGCCCTTGACGGTGAAGTAGTTGTTGAGTTCACTGATCTCGCCGTCCAGATACGCCTGGGACTCCTCCATGATCTGGTCGGCGTAGGTGAGGTTTTCCTTATTCATCAGCACGCCCATGAATTCCATGTCGCCGACGGGGATGATGTACTCCCGGCTGACGACGGTCTTGACCGGGCTGCCCTCGCGGCGGCTCTCGGTCACGGCGTACCAGTCGGGCAGATAGAAGATCTCCGCCTCGACGTAGCTGCCGTTGAGCTCGTCGACGGGCAGATCGTAGAGATACTTCGGCCCGCCGATGAGCTTGAATACGCCGAAGCCGTTGTAGACAAACATGCCGATGCCGACGGCGAGAAGAATGATGACGGGAATCATCACGCTTTTGAGACTCTTTGCCTTGAGCTCTTTTAACATAGGTTCCACCCTTCCAATATGGTTATAGACAGTTCTTTCCGTATTGTATCACTGTAACTGAGGTCTTGACAAGAAGAAACGCGCGGGCGGCATCAGTATTTCACGAAGAAGTTTTCGACGCCCTTGGCGATGGCGGCCGCCTCCTTTTTGATCTCGGCGGAGTTGGAGAGGAGCTCAAACTCATAGGGGTTTGAGACATAGCCCATCTCGATGAGAATGGAGGGGCAGTCCATGATGCGGCAGACGGCAAGGCCGGTCTGGCGGGTGCCGCTGTCCTTGCGGCCGTCGAGCTCGGCGATGAGAGTCTGCTGCATGGTCTTGGCGAACGCGGAGGAGAAGTTCTCCGAGTACATGGTGAGGATGCCGAAGTACTTCTGAATGTCGTAGTTGCTCGACAGGCTGTTGTGGTGGATGGAAATGGACAGGTCGGGCTTTCTGGTGCGGGTGATGGCCGAGCGCTCATCGAGGGTGATGCTCGTGTCCTGCGTGCGGGTCATGATGACGGTGGCGCCCCTGGCCTTGAGGGCCGTCTCGAGCTCCTTTGCCACGAGCAGATTGAGCGCGGCCTCGTTCGGGCCGTCCTTGCCCATGGGGCCCATGGCGCCCGGGTCGCTGCCGCCGTGGCCCGCGTCGACCAGAATGAGCTTGCCCGCGAGCGTCTGACTGCCCGAGGCGAGATCCTGCGGGTTCTTGAACTTGATGGAGAGCACGCCGTTTTCGTGGCTCATGGAGTAGCCGTAGAAGCCGTCTTTCTGTTTGAGCGTCAGGGTGTAGACGGCGTTGTCGCCGTCCTGTTTGAAAGAGAAAGCCGAAAACAGCGGGTTGGACGAGGCCATGGTGAAAGCCTCTTTGCCCACGGTGTTGTAGAACGTGAAGACCATGCTGTCGGAATTCTGTTTGAGCTTGTAGGGGGCGAAGACCGGCATGGTGAATCGGATGTCGGTGATCTTCTCTGTGCGGGTGCCGGTGACTTTGGTGATGGTGTTTTTCTGCAGAGTCTGCTTGACGACCTTGACGTTGTCCTTGTGGACATAGCCGCCGTAGCGCAGCTTGTAGTAGCCGTTTTTCTCATCGGTGACATAGTCGGTCACACCCTTGGCGAGCGGCGTGATGCGGCTGTCGTTTGACGAGGGGCCGGTGCGTGCGATGGACTCGGTGGCCGTCACCTGCACGGTGAGCTGCGGGTCGGGGACAAAGAGCGTGACAGTGCCCGCAGCCGACTGCTTGTAGGTCTTGCCGCCGTAGCTGAGCACATACTCGGGCTTTCCCACGGTGATGCGGCCGATGCCCGCTTTTGCAGGCAGGGTGTAGGTCGCGGTGAACTTCGAGCAGGGAATGCCCTCTGTGGAGACGCTCTCGCCCCTATTGAGAGCGACCGCGGTGCCATTGATGTTCGCGATGACCTTGCCCTCGCTCGGGGCGATGCAGGAGAGGGTCACCTTGTCGCCGACCTTGTAGCTCTTTGAGGAGGTGGGTGCGAGGCTGCCGGATTTGAAGCCGGGCGAGTCCATCTGATAGGGGGCGGAGGTGGTCGACTGTCCCTTTGTACAGGTCACCTTGTAGTCGATGGTCTTGCCGTTCGACGCAAAGCGAAAGGTGTTGACCCCCGGCTCAAGCGCCACAAAGCAGGCAAAGTGGCCGCTTGCGGTGCGCGCCACGGTCTCGCCGTTCATGGTGACGGGGTAGCGGCTGTCGGCCGAGCCGATGATATAGGTCTTTTCGTATTCGGTCTTGTAGTTGTTCGAGGGGTAGGCGATGCGAAGCTCGTGGTTTTCAAAGACCTGTGAGCCGCCGTCGCCGGGGTCGGGCGTCACGGTCGGCAGACTGCCGCCGCCGAAGAGCGTCGCGAGATTGTCGCGCAGCGACAGGGTATTTGAGGAGATCTTGCTGTAGCCGTAGAAGATGCTGCCCGAGACAGTGCCCTTTTTGCGGTTGTAGGCAATCTGGTTTGGAATGGTCATCGGGTCAGTCCAGGCGGCGGGGGAGCTGTCGCCGACCTTGTAGGCGGCGTGGCTGATCATGAGCTTGACATCCGTGCCGTCGCACACGTCGCTCCACCAGTCGACGAGCACCTGGTAGTCGGCCGCGCTGTAGCCGATGGGCCAGTAGATCTGGGGCGCTATGTAGTCGAGGATACCCTCTTTGACCCAGCCGCGCGTGTCGGCATAGATCTGCGAATAGCTCTCAAAGCCGTTGGTCGCCGAGCCGAGCTCGGAGTTTTTGCTGTTTTGCCAGATGCCCGAGGGCGAGACGCCGAACAGGCAGCTGCTGTCAATGGCCTTGACCGCCTCATAGGTCTTTCTCACAAGGTCGGTGGTGTTCTTTCGCCGCCAGTCGGCGAGGGAGAGCCCGCCGCCGTACTTCTTGTAGGCGGCCGTGTCGTCAAATTTGTCGGTGCCGCTCGGGTAGAAGTAGTCGTCGAAGACCACGCCCGCGATGTCGTAGTTTTTGACCAGCTCCCGGACACCCTCGACAACCAGGTTCTGGGCCGCGGGCTCGCCGGGGTTCAGATAGAGCTTGCCGTCGGTGTAGGGCACGGCGATGGAGGGATTCTGGCGCACCGGATGGGTGGAAGACAGATCCCAGATGCTGTCTTTGGGGTTGGAGGCGGAGCCTTTGGTCAGCCGGTAGGGATTGATCCAGGCGTGGATGGCGATGCCGCGTTTTTTCCCCTCGTCGATCATGACCTGCAGAGGGTCGAACAGCGGCTTCGGGGCGAGGCCCTGGGTGCCGGTCAGCACCTCCGACCAGGGGTAGAGAGAGGACTTGTAGAGCGCATCGCCGGTCGGGCGCACCTGGAAGAAGACGGCGTTGAGCCCGGCGGACTGCGCCGTGTCGAGAATGTCGATGATCTGCTGCTTCTGCTGGGAGGTGGTGGTGCCGGGCTTCGGAAAGTCGATGTTGTAGACCGACGCAATCCAGACGCCGCGTATCTCCTCGGGCACGGCTTCGGCCGCCTCGGCCGGCCGCGCGGCGGGCGCCAGATTCACAAGCAGGATGAGAAGAAGCAGGACGGACAGAAGTTTTCGTGTTCTTGGCATATTGTTTTCCCTCGCTTTGCATAACTGTGGATGGAAAAGGGGGGCCAGTGTTCGTCTGGTCCCCCTGTGAGGTCAAAAATTCGTGATGTCGGGGCACCGGGCGGGCCGCTTCCGGCGCCTAGGCCGGATCGGTGGGCCCGGTCGGAGTGGCCGGGTCGGTGGGCTGGGTCGGCGTCACAGGCCCGGTCGGAGTGGCCGGATCGGTGGGCCCGGTCGGAGTGGCCGGATCGGTGGGCTCGGTCGGCGTCGCGGGCTCGGTTGGACCGACCGGGTCGACCGCAGGACCGCGGGTGATGATTTTGTTTGCGGGCTTGTAGCGGGACTTTGAGAGATACTTCTGCTCCACGACATTGCCGTCGGCATCCTTGTACACCTTGTAGCTCTCGACGACATAGCCGCGGTTGCCGGTCTGGGTGACTTTTTCGGTGCCGGGGGCCATGTTCGGGTCCTCCTGGTAGACCGTCTCATAGGGAGTGGTGCCGACGGTCACGTTTTTGATGGAGATGGTCGTCGTGACGGAGGGGTCCTTTGTGCCGTAGATTTTGATGTCGACGTAGTTGCTCTCCTGCACGGCCTTGATGAGAATGGGGTTGCCGGTGGTGTTTTTAAAGCGGAAGTCGATCGAGCCCCAGTAGAGGGTCGCATCTTCGCCCAGCGGCACATAGTCGACGGTGAAGACATGGGCCTTGCGCTCGACAATCTCCATCTCGGTGCGCAGCACGGCGCTGTAGATGGTCGAAGAGACCTGGCAGATGCCGCCGCCGAGGCCGTCGACTTTCTGGCCGCGCTCATAGATGATGGCCTCCTTGAAGCCGCGCGCGGCGGTGCGCTCGCCGACGATGTCGTTGAAAGAGAAGACCTCGTCCGGCATGAGAATGGTGTTGTTGAGGAAGCTGCACGCGAGCCGGATGTTGCTCGTGCGCCCCTTGAGATTGGGGTTGAGCTTTGTGCGCTTCTCGGCGAGAAGATCGGCGAAGAGAAGCTTTTCAAGCTCGGCTTTCGTGGTTTCGGGCTCGACGGTCTCGATCGTGATGAGCGTGGTTTTGCCGCTGCCCGGTTCTACTTTCTGCTTCATCTCGTCGAGATCAAAGTCGAGACCCCAGGTCTCGGGGACAATGGTATAGTCACCGTCGGCCCCCATTTCGGCGCGCGCGCTCTCGGCCTCGCGGTGCAGTTCGGCGTAGATTGCGTCGGCGTCAAAGTCGGCCTGTTTGCCCTCGGCCTCGGGGACGATGGTGGTGCTTTCAAGGTTCGTTGCCGCCGCCCGGAGCTGGCTTACCAGCGCATCGCGGGAGAAGCGGGTCTCGTTCTGCCCGGCGAAGACGACGAGGTAGGTGTCGCGCTGCTCGAAGCTCGAGGGGGCGTAGTCGCGTTCGGCGAGGGCGATGAAGTCGTCGGCAAAGCGCCCGAGCGCCTCGTCGGAGGGCTCGGCCCGGCTCTCAATCACCCGGCCGCCGAAGAGCGCTCCGAGGGCGTCGCCGATGCGGCGAAAGAGGTTTCCCGTGCGCCCGACGGCGTAGGCCTGCTGCGCGGCGGCGGTGAAATCCTGCCCCGCGAGAAGCGTGTCGAGCGGGCGGGAGAGCGTCTGCTCCCCATACTGTATAGACAGCGGCAGAGCCGCCTTTTGTTTGGCCTCTTCGCTCAAAAGCTGCGCGGCGGCGTCATAGCCGCGCCCGCCGAGCTCCTGCCCGCCAAAGCGCACACCGAGAAACACCCGGTCGCCGAGATAGAACCAGGAGAAGTAGGCCGCCGCGGCGATGAGCAGCACCAGGAGAACTGCGAGAATGGACAGCAGCGTGAGCTTCGCGTATTTGGGCATACCCGCCGTGTGCGCCCCGCCGTGCTTTGGAGCGCCGTTTTCGGGCTGCAGATTCGATGTCTCATTTGCCATTTGTCATTCCCTCGCTTTGTGAAATCTTACTATTAAATACGCACACAGGCAAAATAAGTTCCCCCGTGTGACAATATACCAATATCATACACGGTTTCCGGGGGAAAAACAACTGAAAGTTCCTGCCTGAAAGAGATACACCTTGTCCTATTTTATGCGAAATGACAGAAAACATGACCGGGCGGGAGGAGCTTTTGTATAATCTAATAAAATTGCATAGATATGAATATTTATTCAGAAAAACCCTTGCAAAACCCTCTTCCCGGGCGTATAATGGGACCAATCTAAAAACAATACGGGGGATTTTATCATGAACAACCAGAAAAAACAGATTAAAAAAGTGGTTCTCGCCTACTCGGGCGGCCTTGACACCTCGGTCATCATTCCGTGGCTCAAGGAGAACTACGACAACTGTGAAGTCATAGCGGTCGCCGCCGATGTCGGGCAGGGCAAGGAGCTGGACGGCCTCAAGGAGAAAGCCATCAAGACCGGCGCGTCGAAGCTCTACATCGAGGATCTCAAGAGCGAATTTGTCGACGACTTTGTGTTCCCGACGCTCAAGGCGGGCGCCGTCTATGAGAACAAGTATCTGCTCGGCACCTCCTTTGCGCGGCCGGTCATCGCCAAGCGCATTGTCGAGATCGCCAAGGCCGAGGGGGCTGACGCCATCGCCCACGGCTGCACCGGCAAGGGCAACGACCAGGTCCGCTTTGAGCTGACCATTAAGGCCTTTGCGCCCGACATGGCCATCATCGCCCCGTGGCGCACCTGGGAGCTCAAGAGCCGTGAGGACGAGATCGAGTACGCCGCGAAGCACGACATTCCGATTCCGGTCACCAAGGAGACCAACTACAGCAAGGACAAGAACCTCTGGCATCTGAGCCACGAGGGCCTCGACCTCGAGGATCCGGCAAACGAGCCGCAGCTCGACAAGATCCTCGAGATGGGCGTCTCGCCGATGAAGGCGCCCGACAAGGCGACCTATGTCACCCTCGGCTTTGAAAAGGGCGTGCCGGTGAGCCTCGACGGCGTCAAGATGGACGGTGTGACCCTCATCGAAAAGCTCAATGAGATCGGCGGCGCGAACGGCATCGGCATTGTCGATCTGCTCGAGAACCGGCTCGTCGGCATGAAGTCGCGCGGCGTCTATGAGACCCCCGGCGGCGCCATCCTCTACGCGGCCCACGAGGTGCTCGAGACCCTCTGCCTCGACAAGGAGACTTTCCACTACAAGCAGCAGGTCGCGCTCAAGTTCGCCGACCTCGTCTACAACGGCCAGTGGTACACCCCGCTGCGCGAAGCGCTCTCGGCGTTTGTCGACGACACCCAGAAGACCGTGACGGGCGAAGTCAAGCTCAAGCTCTACAAGGGCAACATCATCACCTCCTCGGCGACCTCTCCCTACAGCCTCTACAGCGAGGAGATGGCCACGTTCGGCGAGGACGATGTGTACGACCAGATGGATTCGCAGGGCTTTATCAACCTGTTCGGTCTGCCGATCAAGGTCAAGGCCATGCTCGAGAACAAGAAGAAGTAGGAGAGTGCCATGAAACTCTGGGCAGGACGGTTTCAGAAGGAGACCGACAAAAAGGTAAACGACTTCAACTCCTCCATCGGCTTTGACGCGCGCCTCTACCGCGAGGACATCGAGGGCAGCATCGCCCACGCGACCATGCTCGGCGAGGTGGGCATTGTCACCGCCGAGGAGGCAAAGCAGATTGTCGAGGGGCTTCAGGGAATTCTCGCCGACATTGAGAGCGGCAAGGTGGAGTTCACGGTGGACGCCGAGGACATCCACATGAACATCGAGACGCTGCTCACCGAGCGCATCGGCGACACGGGCAAGAAGCTGCACACCGCGCGCAGCCGCAACGACCAGATCGCGCTCGACATGCGCTCCCATTTGAAAAAGGAGGTCGGCGAGGTCATCGCCCTGATCAAAAAGCTCGAGGGCGTGCTCTACGACAAAGCGCAGGAGAACATGGAGACCATCATGCCGGGCTACACCCATTTACAGCGCGCGCAGCCGACCACATTCGCCCACTACATGATGGCCTACGCCCAGATGTTCCGCCGCGATGTCGGCCGGCTTCAGGACACCTATAAGCGCATGGACGAGATGCCGCTCGGCAGCGGCGCGCTTGCGACTTCGACCTTTCCCATCGACCGCCAGTCGGTGGCAAAGCAGCTCGGCTACGCCAGAGTCACCGAGAACTCGATGGATTCGGTCGCCGACCGCGACTTTGTCATTGAGTTTGCGTCGGCCCTGTCGATCATCATGATGCACCTCTCGCGCTTCTCGGAGGAGGTCATCCTCTGGTGCTCGAATGAATTTCAGTTTCTCGATCTCGACGATGCCTATTCGACCGGCTCGTCGATCATGCCCCAGAAGAAAAACCCCGACGTGGCCGAGCTTGTGCGCGGCAAGACCGGGCGGGTCTACGGCAGCCTGATGACGCTTCTGACCATGATGAAAGGTCTGCCGCTGGCCTACAACAAGGATATGCAGGAGGACAAGGAGGCCATCTTCGACGCGGTCGACACGGTCAAGCTCTGCCTCGACGTGTTCGCCGATATGTTCAAGACCGCGACCGTCAAGCAGTACAACATGAGAAAGGCGGCCTCGGGCGGCTTCATCAACGCCACTGACTGCGCCGACTACCTCGTGCGCAAGGGCATTCCTTTCCGCGACGCCTACAAGATCGTCGGCAAGCTCATCAGCTACTGCATTGAGCACGACGAGTATCTCGAGACTCTCACGCTCAAGGATTTCTGCTCGATCTGCAGCGAGTTTGACGCGAGCGTCTACGACGCCATCGCGCTTCGCACCTGCGTCAACGAGCGCAAGGTCGAGGGCGGCCCCTCGCACGACTCGGTGACAAAGCAGATGGAGAGTCTCAAGAAGTTCCTCAAGACCATTTAAAGGAGACGCGTATGATCAAAGCTGGCATCATCGGCGCGACCGGCTACGCCGGCGTCGAGATTTTACGGATTTTACAGAGCCACCCCGAGGTGCAGATCGCGGCCATCAGCTCCGTGAGCTTCGAGGAGCAGGGCATTGACACGGTCTACCCGAACCTCTATGGCATTGAAGAGCGCAAGCTCACCCATTCCGACGAGGTGATCGCGGGCAGCGACGTGGTCTTCGGCAGTCTGCCCGCCGGCGTCTCGGAGGAGTTCGCACAGAAGTGTGTCGACCGGGGCGCGGTCTTCATCGACATGGGCGCGGACTTCCGCCTCGACGACGAGGCGGTCTACGCGAAGTGGTATAAGCAGGCCTACAAGCGGCCCGAGCTCCACGAAAAAGCGGTCTACGGTCTGACCGAGTGGAATCGCGCCGAAATTGCAAAGGCGCCGGTCATCGGCAACCCCGGCTGCTTTCCGACGAGCGTTGCGCTCGGGCTCTGGCCCGCGCTGATGGGCGGTCTTGTCAAGACCGGGTCGATTGTCATCGACTCGAAGTCGGGCGTCACGGGCGCGGGGCGCGGTCTGACGCAGAACACCCACTACGCCGAGCTCAACGAGGGCTTTGCCCCCTATAAGATCGGCGCCCACCGCCACACGCCGGAGATCGAGCAGACTCTCTCGAAGATGGCGGGCACACAGGTGCAGGTGGTGTTCACCCCGCACCTGCTGCCGATCAACCGCGGGATTCTCTCGACGATGTATCTGAAGTTTGCCGACGGTGCGACCCTTGCGCGCGCCCACGCGGCCTATGAGGACTTCTACCGAAAAGAGCCCTTTGTGCGGGTGCTTCGCGCGGGGGACATCGCGAACGTCAAGAATGTCAGATATTCGAATTACTGCGACATCTCGCTGCACGAGGACGCCCACACGGGCACGCTCATCGTCGTGGCGGCCATTGACAACATGGTCAAGGGCGCGGCGGGCCAGGCGATCCAGAACATGAACGTGCGCTTCGGTCTGCCCGAGACGATGGGCCTTACGATGGTGCCGCCGGCATTTTAAAGTTGACAGAGCCAAATTGCCGGCGGGCAACCGCCGGCAATTTCAAATGGAGGAGAGAGCATGAAGCCAGTTGAGGGGGGCGTCACTGCCCCGAAGGGATTTCGGGCCGCGGGCATCCACTGCGGCATCCGCAAAAACAAGACAAAGAAAGATCTGGCGCTGATCGTGTCCGACTGTGACGCGAACGTGGCGGCAGTCTACACGCAGAACGTCGTCAAGGGCGCGCCGAACCGCGTGACAAAGGAACACATGAAAGCGGGAAACTGCCGCGCCATTCTCTGCAACAGCGGCATTGCAAACACCTGTGAGACCGACGGCGTCGAGAAAGCCGAGCAGATGGCAGCGGCCGCCGCGCAGCTTCTCGGCGTGAAGACGACCGACGTCGCCGTGGCTTCGACCGGGGTCATCGGCCAGCCGCTGCCGGTCGACGTCATTGCGGCGGGACTGCCGCAGCTCGTCGGCGAGCTCTCGCCGCAGGGCGGGCACGACGCGGCGGTCGCCATCATGACGACCGACACCTATCCCAAAGAGGCGGCGGCGGAGTTCACCGTCGGGGGAAAGACCGCCCGCATCGGCGCCATCGCCAAGGGCTCGGGCATGATCAACCCCAACATGGCGACCATGCTCTCGTTCATCACGAGCGACTGCGCCATCAGCTCCGCGATGCTCGACCGGGCGCTGCGTGAAGTGGTCGGCGTGACCTACAACTGCCTGGTGATCGACGGCGACACCAGCACCAACGACATGGTGATTCTACTGGCAAACGGACAGGCGCAAAACGCCGAGATCACCGGCGCCGGGCCGGACTACGAGGCCTTTGAGGCAGCGCTTTTGTCGGTCTGCCGCAGCATCGTCAAAATGCTCGCCGCCGACGGCGAGGGGGCGACCAAGTACCTCGAGTGCCACATCCGCGGCTGCCGGGATACCGCGAGCGGCCGGGTGCTCGCAAAGTCGGTGATGAGCTCGTCGCTGGTCAAGACCGCTTTCTTCGGCGCCGACGCAAACTGGGGGCGCATCCTCTGCGCGCTGGGCTACTCGGGCGTCGATTTTGACCCGCAGAAAGTCAACGTGAGCTTTCACTCGGCGGCGGGCGACATTCTCGTGTGCCAAAACGGCGGCTCGGTGGAGTTTTCCGAGGAGCTCGCCAAGCGGATTCTCAGCGAGAAGGAGATCACGCTCACCATCGAAATGCACGAGGGCGAGGCTGAGGCTGTGGCCTACGGCTGCGATCTCACCTACGACTATGTGAAGATCAACGGCGACTACCGCACCTGAGGAGGCAATATGGAAGACAGCTACAACAAGGCGGGCGTACTGGTACAGGCGCTGCCCTACATCCAGAGATACACAAACAAGACCATTGTGGTCAAATACGGCGGCAACGCCATGGTGAGCGGCGAGCTCAAGGATGCGGTCATCAGCGACATTGTGCTGCTGTCCCTTGTGGGCATCCATGTGGTGCTCGTGCACGGCGGCGGGCCGGAGATCTCACAGATGCTCGACAAAATCGGCAAGCAGAGCCGCTTTGTCAACGGCCTGCGGTACACCGACGCCGAGACCATGGACATTGTGCAGATGGTGCTCTCGGGCAAGGTCAACAAGGACCTCGTCTCGCTGATTCAGAAAAAGGGCGGCAGCGCCGTGGGCCTCTGCGGGCTCGACGGCTCGCTCATCCAGGCGAAAAAGCTCGAGGAGCCCGGCGTCGACTACGGCTACGTCGGCGAGATTACGGATGTGAACATCGCCCCGATTGTCGACGCGCTGGAGGACGGCTACATCCCCGTGGTCGCCACCGTCGCCGAGGGCGTGGACGACGACTGCTGCTACAACATCAACGCCGACACGGCCGCGGCGAAGATCGCCGAGGCGCTCGGCGCGCTCAAGGTGGTGCTGCTCACCGATGTGCGCGGCGTGCTGCGCGACGCGGCGGACGAGGCGAGCCTGATCTCGGTCATCCGCGCGGGCGAGGTGGATCTGCTCAAGCGCGACGGCGTGATCAAGGGCGGCATGATCCCGAAGATTGACTGCTGCGTCAACGCCCTCAGAGGCGGCGTTGGCCGGGCGTATATCATAGACGGGCGCGTGCCCCACTCGATTCTGGTGGAGATGCTCACCGACGAGGGCATCGGCACCATGATCGTCGGGGACAAGGACGCTCTGAAATAGGAGGAACTGCCATGACACTCGAACAACTCGCCGAGCAGGAGAGCCAGTACGTCGCCCACACCTACGGGCGCTTCCCGGTCGCCTTTGAGAGCGGCAAGGGCTGCATTCTCACCGACACCACGGGCAGACGCTACATCGATCTCGGCGCGGGCATCGCGGTGAGCGCGCTCGGCTACGGGGATACAAAGTGGGCCAGAGCCGTGGCAAAGCAGGCGGCAAAGCTCGCACACACGTCAAATTACTACTACACCGAGCCCATGATCTCTCTCGCGCAAAAGCTCTGCGAGGCGACGGGTTACCGGAAAGTCTTCTTTGCCAATTCCGGCGCCGAGGCCAACGAGGGCGCGATCAAAGCCGCGCGAAAGTACAGCTTTGACAAGTACCACCGCAGGGACCGCGGCGGCATCATCACGCTGAAAAATTCCTTTCACGGCCGCACGGTCGCCACGCTGACCGCCACCGGGCAGGAGGTCTTTCACCAGAGCTTCTTCCCCTTTGCCGAGGGCTTCGCCTACGCGCCGGCGGGAGATATTGAGGCGCTGCGCGCACTTGTGGACGAGAGCACCTGCGCCGTCATGATGGAGCCCGTTCAGGGAGAGGGCGGCGTCTATCCGCTCGATCACGACTATGTCAGGGCAGTGTTTGAACTTGCGGCCGAGCGGGATCTGCTGGTGATCTTCGACGAGGTGCAGACCGGCGTCGGCCGCACGGGAACCTTTCTCGCGAGCGAACAGTACGGCGTCAAGCCCGACATCACGACGCTCGCAAAGGCGCTCGGCGGCGGCCTGCCGATCGGTGCGGTGCTCTTCTCGGAGAAGACCGAGGCCGTACTCGGCAAGGGTGACCACGGCAGCACGTTCGGCGGCAATCCCGTGGCCTGTGCGGGCGCGAACGTGGTGCTCGACCGGGTGGCGAAAAAGAGCTTTTTAAACCGCGTCAAAAAGAAAGGCGAGCGCATGATGGCGGCCATCCGCGCCTTTGAGAGCCCCCATGTCAAAGATGTGCGCGGCATGGGGCTCATGATCGGCGTCGAGCTTGATGGCATGGACGCCAAGGACACGGCGCTCAAGCTGCTCGGCAAGGGCCTGCTGGCGCTCACGGCGGGCGGCAATACGCTGCGGCTGCTGCCGCCGCTGGTGATAGACGACAAGACCATCGACGAGAGCCTCGGCATTCTGAAAGAAGTGCTGAGTCTCTGGGGCGACTGAGAGGGGAAGACAATATGTTACAGAATGATTTACTGTCCATGGGCGAGCTCACCGAGGAGGATATTCTCGATTTGATCGACCTTGGCATCGACTTGAAGCAGAAGCTCAAAAGCGGCGAGCCGCACCCCTATCTCGAGGGGCAGACGCTCGGCATGATCTTTGAGAAGTCCTCGACCCGCACGCGGGTCTCCTTTGAGACGGGCATCTACCAGCTTGGCGGACAGGGCCTGTTTCTGAGTACCAACGACATCCAGATGGGCCGCGGCGAGCCGATCTGCGACACCGCGCGGGTGCTCTCGCGCTACATCGACGGCATCATGATCCGCACCTTTGCGCAGGAGACCGTGGAGCAGCTCGCCGAATATGCGACCATCCCGGTCATCAACGGGCTGACCGACTACGCCCACCCCTGCCAGGTGCTCGCCGACTTCATGACCATCAAAGAGCACAAGGGCGCGCTGCGCGGGCTCAAGATCGCCTTTATCGGCGACGGCAACAACATGGCGAATTCCCTCATCGCGGGCGGACTCATCTGCGGCATGGAGGTCGCCATCGCCTGCCCGAAAGCCTATGCGCCCCACCCGAAGATTCTGGCCTTTGCCGAGGGCAAACCCTTTACGATGACCGACGACCTCTACGCCGCGGCAAAGGATGCGGATGTGATCTTCACCGACGTCTGGGCCAGCATGGGCCAGGAGGGCGAAGCGGAGAAGCGCCGCGCGGCGTTTCGGGGCTATCAGGTCAACCGCGAGCTCATGGCGGCGGCAAAACCCGACGCCATGGTGCAGCACTGTCTGCCGGCCCACCGCGGCGAGGAGATCACCGCCGACGTCTTCGAGGAGCACGCCGACGAAATCTTTGATGAGGCCGAGAACCGGCTTCACGCCCAGAAAGCGGTCATGGTGCGCCTGATGCGCAAATGACATAAAATCCCCACCCCTCAAAGGCCCCGCCTGTCTGCCCACAGGCGGGGCTTTTACCATGTTTTTACGGGTGGGCCACAGAGAGCGCACACGGGGCTGGTAGAATGCGGCTGTAATCTTAAAAAAGGAAGTGGATTCATGAGACACAGACGATTTTTCACAGTCCTTGCGGCGCTGGCGCTGAGCGCGGCCATGGTGCTCTCGGTCGGCGCGGTGAGCCTTGAGCAAGTCGAGGTCAAGGCACCGGTCAAAAATGTCATTTTGCTGATTCCCGACGGCATGTCGACCGACGTGGTCACCCTCGCGCGCTGGTACCAGGGCGGCGGCGCGCTCAATCTTGACAGCATGGCCTCGGGCCTCGTGCGCACCTACTCCTCCGACGCGCCTATCGCCGACTCGGCTCCGGCCGGCACCGCCATGGCGACCGGACACAAATCCCACACGGGCTATGTGGGCGTTCTGCCGGACGTCAACTCCATGCCCGGTCTTGATCCGCTTGAGGCGGGCACCGCACGCGCCCCGGTGGCGAGCATCCTCGAAGCGGCGAGACTCGAGGGCAAGGCGACCGGCGTGATCGCGACAAGCGAAATCATGCATGCGACCCCGGCCGACTTCACCGCCCACTATGCCAGCCGCAAGGACTATGACATTCTCTCGAAACAGCAGGTCTACCAGGGCGTCGATGTGGTTCTCGGCGCGGGCTCGGGCTATCTTGCCGGGCAGGGCCGCGCAGACGGAAACGATTTGATCGAGGTCATCCAGGAGAACTATCAGTATGTCACCACTCCCGCCGGGATGGAAGCGGTCACCTCCGGTAAGCTCTGGGGCATGTTTGCCGAGACGGCGCTGGCCTACGAGTTTGACCGCGATCCGAAGAGCGAGCCCTCGCTTGCGCAGATGACCGAAAAGGCCATCGAACTTCTCAGCCAGGATGAGGATGGCTTCTTCCTGATGGTGGAGGGCAGCAAGATCGACTGGGCCGCCCACGCGAACGATCCGATCGGGCTGATTTCCGACTGTCTGGCATTTGACAGGGCAGTGGGTGTGGCGCTCGACTTTGCAAAGGCCGATGGAAACACACTGGTCATCGCCGCAACCGACCACGGCAACAGCGGCGTGTCAATCGGCTCGGCGGCGACCACAGGCGACTACGACAAGCAGCCGCTGTCAAATTTCATTGATCCGCTCAAAAAGGCGACGCTCACCGGCGAGGGCCTTGAGAAAGTGCTCAACGCCGAGCGCAGCAACGTGGTCGAAGTCATGAGCCGGTACTTCGGCATCGACGATCTGACCGATGAGGAAATCGAGGCGATCAAAAACACAGAGAACGGCTCGATGAACTACACCGTCGGCCCGATGATCGCGCGCCGCGCCGACATCGGTTTTACCACCGGCGGCCACACCGGCGAGGATGTGACGCTCTATGTCTACGCACCCGCCAACATCAGCCAGCTTACCGGCACCGTGGAGAACACCGACATTGCCCTCTACATGGCAAAAGCATTCGGCGTGGACCTTGACGAGACGACCGAGCGGCTCTTTGTGCCCGCGCGAAAGGCTGTCGAGGCCATCGGCGGCACAATCTCCTTTGACCGCAGCGACAAAGGCAACCCCATTCTCACCATCAGCAAGGGAGATGTGGAGGTCAAGATGCCGGTCTACACCAACATCGCCTATGTCAACGGGGAGAAAACCCTGCTCGACGGAGTGACCGTCTTCGATGGAGTCGGTACCAACTACGTGCCCCAGAGCGCCATCGATCTTCTGAAATAGCCGACAGCATCACCCGGAGATGCGCCAAAAGGCGCATCTCTTTTTTGTGCAATATTTAGTTAGAAAAAATACGATAAACATATTGACAGTACGATAGATATGTATTATACTATCAACAGTAAGAAAAATAATAATCAATGGGTGATAAAATGCTTGAAATTCGATGTGAACACTGTGGGCGGCTGCTCGGCTTTTTTCTGGGCAGGGCGCAGATCAAGTGCCCGCGGTGCAAAAGGATCAATACGATAGACACAGAGCGTCAAAGAGCGCCGGTCGCAGCCAGGTGATTCCGTAGGGAGTCGCAGGGGCGGCCGGCGCTTTTGATATAGAACGGGGTGGCACAGACTCAGCTATGGCAGGCTTTGCCGGGATAAAACAGGTCTTGTGCCCCTCTTGTTCTCTGAGAAAACGGGGGAAATCCCCCTTTTCATAGAGCCGCACACAGCGGCCAACCATTTGACCGATTGCCATCAGAGCGCCAGAGAGCGCCGGTGCAGATCGCAGGATCGCACCGGCGCTCTTTTGATGAAAGGAGGTGAACACATTGCAGTGGAGATTCGAGTGAGCTGTCTGGTAGAGCGCTACTGGGACTTGTCGACCAGGCAGTATGCCGGGCAGCAGAAGCAGGGGACACTGATCGCCGTCAGCTCACAGACGGACGACGGCGGACAAGTGGAGCCTGTGGGAATCGTCATGTTGGATGACGGAAAATGGGAAAGCGTACCCATTGCGTTTATCCAGAGAGAACAAACAAATTGAAAAGGAGAAATGAACAATGAGTGCTATGAGTGCAAACAAAACAAAAATGCTTTATAAGGCGGCGGGCGGTGACACGTTTACCCAGCTTGATGGCCTGATGGAAGTGCCGGAGTTTGGCGGCGCGCCGGAGAAGATCGACGTCACGACCCTCTCCGACGGAATCAAGAAATACGTCAACGGCATTGTGGACATGGGGGATCTGGTCTTCAAATTCCTGTATGACAATTCGAGTGCAACATCGAATTACCGCGTGCTTCGAACGATGCAGGAGAACGGTGAGACCGGCGAGTTCAAGCTGACTTATCCGGATGGCACAGGCCATGAGTTCAAAGCCCAGGTGTCCGTCAAGATGGATGCTGCCGCCGTGAACGGAGCTCTGACTTTCAGCTGCACCATGAATCTGCAGAGCGAGGTCACGGTAACCGACCCGAGCGAGGAATAAGAGAGGAGAGAGGACATCATGACACGTTTTGTGACACTGCAGGTCGGCGGGGAGGAGTACAGGCTGCGCCTTACGGCGGAGGCCATTCTCGCCGCGGAGAAGAAATTGGATAAATCGATCATCACGGCGCTTCAGACCATTCAGGAAAATCTGCTTGGCACTGTGACGGTGATTTTGTGGGCGGCAATGCAGCCGTTGCAGCCCGGAACCACAATGGAACGGGTCTATGAGATCTATGACGACTATATTGACGGCGGTCACACCGTTGAGGAGCTTCTCGCAGTGATCACCGAGCTGTTTGAGGTGTCCGGTTTTTTCAAGAGAGGTCAGGCGTAACGCCTGACCCTCCGCAAAAGCGGGAATACATGGATCTTCTGCTCGACAGCGCTCTGCAGGCGGGGCTGCCGGTGTCGGAGTTCTGGCAGGCATCGCCGGGTGAGATCGGCGCGGCTGTCCGGGCGCGTGAGGAACAGCGCATGGACAGCTTGAGGCTGCTTGCGTGGCTGTTTTACAGCTGTGCCGCGCTGACGGCGGTCGGCGTGCATGATCCAAAGCGCTTTCCCGGTATTCAAAAGGCGTTTCCCACCCTGTTTGAGGAGGAACCTGCACAGGATTGGCGCCTGATGAAGCAGCGCGTGGAGGACTACGGTGCGCTGTATCGGGAGAGACACCCGCCGGCGGATCATCCGTCTCAAGGGGGTGTATAACGGGTGGATGAAACAAACAAGAGCATGGACGCCATGCTCGCAAAACTTGAAAAGTTTGAACAAAAATTGCAGCTCGTGGCCGACGGCTTTTCCCGCCTCGATGAGGCGAGTGGAAAAGTGGCAAATCTGAACGCGCAGTTTACCTCGGGCGACCCGGGCCAGTGGGGCAAGAGCATCGCAGACGGGACACAGCTCGCCACAGACGGGCTGTCAACCCTGGCGCAGTCAATCGGCGCCGCGGACATCGCCTCGAAAATCGAGGCATTTGGCAACAGCGCGCAGAACGCCTGCGGGAAAGTAGAGACGCTCGCGAAGATCGGCGGACAGATGAGCGAGCTCGGCGCGCTGTTTGAAAGCGGCGAGATGAGCCAGTGGGGCAAGGGCATCAACGATGGTGCCAAGCTCGCCCTCGAGGGACTCAAAACGGTTTCCGACGCCTTTGGCGGCGACGAGCTGGCAAGTCAGGTGGAGGAGTTCGGCAATAGCTCCTCGGCGCTCTTCGATGATCTCGGCAAACTGTCGGAGATCGGGGGAAGCTTTGCGACGCTCGGCGAGCAGTTCCAGTCGGCGAACATCGGTGACTGGGTCGTAGGCGTTCAGCAGGGCATTGGCCTTGCCAAGGACAGCTTTTCCACACTGACCGATGCGTTTGAAAACGGAAAGGGCGTCTATGACAGTACAAAAGAGCTCATCGGCGGCCTTGCGACCGCCTTTCAGAATACCGAGCTGTACCAGAAACTGGCGACCGCCGCGACGACAATCTGGAACGGAGTCTCCGGCATTGCCGCCACGGTCACAACGGCTCTCGGTGCGGCGTTTCAGTTTCTGACGTCGCCCATCACGCTGATTGTCCTCGGAATTGCGGCGCTGGTCGCGGTCATTGTGCTGGTGGTGAAGTACTGGGATGAGATCAAGGCCGCGGCCGTTGCCTGCTGGGAGAAAGTCAAAGAGATCTGGGGTGTCGTGGCGCAGTGGTTTCACGATACCATTGTCGAGCCGATCAAGGAATTTTTCAGCGGGCTCTGGACCGGAATCACCGACTGGGCCACGGGGGCCTGGAACAACATCGTAGATGTGTGGAAGAAAATTGCGGGCTGGTTTCAGGAAACGGTGATTGACCCCGTCAAAAACGCATTTCGAGGGGCAATGAACTTTTTGATCAGCATTGCAGAGGGCTTTGTCAATGGCTTCATCAGCGGAATCAATTTCATCATTCGGGGGCTGAATAAAATCAGCTTCTCGATTCCGGACTGGGTGCCGCTTATCGGCGGCAACCGCTTTGGCTTTAACCTGAACGAAGTAGCACGCATTGAAATTCCACGTCTTGCCTCGGGCGCCGTCATCCAGCCCAACCGGGAATTTATCGCGGTGCTGGGCGATCAGAGAAGCGGGCGCAACATTGAGACCCCGGAGGGGCTGCTGCGCCAGATTATGCAGGAGGAGCTGCTCTCCGGACGGAGTGCGCAGGATGTCAACGTCAATGTCTATCTGGACGGGAAGCAGATTACAGCTGCCGTGGAAAAACGCCAGCGCGAGCGCGGGGCGACCATTATGACAGGAGGTGTCTACTTTGCCTAGAGCACTGGTATCCGTAGGGGGCGAGGCTCTTCCCGAGCCGTCGGCCTACAGCGCAAACACCTCGAGCCTCGTCGACTCGGACCGCAATGTCAGAGGGAAATTCATCGGAGCGGTCATACGGGACAACGTGGCGGAGATTGAAATGACCTGGAACTACCTCACCGTGCAGCAGTGGGCCGATATCAACCGCAAATTCAAAGAGTCGGATGGCGGACAGTTTGTCAATTCCGTCACGTTTCTGGATCAGTCGGCCGGGGACTGGATCACAAGACAGATGTACATCAGCGACCGCAAGGCGGGGCTCTGGCAGCGCGATGCCAGAACCGGCGACATTCAGGGCTGGACGAATTGCAAACTCAGCCTGACGGAAGTTTAGGGGGGAGCGCATGCAAAACACAACACAGGCCTGGGTGGACAACCAGAGTTTGCCGCTTGTCTCGGAGTCCTTTGTGGAAATCGAGTACAAAGTGACCGATCCCGGGGTGCAGGAGGATGCCAGCGCAGCTGACAACGGCGCCGCGGCGATTGCCGACACCGCGCAGATTACCACACAGGGCGAAAAAAATGAGCCCGCCTACGCGCTGCTCGAACAGAACTCATGGATTTTAAACGGAGGCCGCCGGCTTGTGCCGGCGGGCCCTCCCTATGGGGACACCGGCTTTTTGAGCGCGGTGCTCTGCGGCGACGACTGTCGGTTCGATCCCGTCCCGGTTGTGACACTCTCCTTTACCGAGGTGCATCAGCCGCTGATTCCCGGTGTGACCATCACATGGTCGCGCGCCTACGGGGAGTATGCAAGATCGTTTGAGGTGACGGCGTATCAGGGGGAGAGCGTTGTTGCGCAGAAGCGGATCGATGACAACAGCGAGCTGACAAGCCTTGTGTCTGTCGACATTCAGGGGTATGACCGCATGGAGATCGCGATCTATGAGTGGAGCCGGCCGCTGTGCCGGGCAAAGCTCAGCGAGGTGATGATCGGTTTTCAGAAGATCTACACCAAGGATCAGCTCATGGGATATGAGTATGTGGGTTCGGCCGATCCGCTGTGCGCAAAGCTGCCGGAAAATACGGCCGTTTTTAAAATCAGCAATGTAAACGGAGAATTCAATCCGGACGATCCGCAGGGCTTCTCGAGGTTTCTCATGGAGAGGCAGGAAATTCGCGTGCGCTACGGCTATAAGCTCGGCGACGGGGTGGAGTGGATCCGCGCGGGGACCTTTTTCATCAGCGAGTGGAATACGCCGCAAAACGGAATCACCGCGACATTCACCGCCAAGGGGCTGACGGAGTTCATGAGCGAAATCTATACCGGCGGCTACAGCGGCACGCTCTATGAGATCGCACAGCGTGCACTCGAGCAGGCGCAGCTTCCGCAGATGGAGGATGGCAGCTGCCGCTATGCAATCGACGACAGCCTCAGGGAGATCGCCGTGGACCTGGCGGAGGACCCCAATAAGTCCATAGCCGAAGTGGTTCAGCTCTGCGCGAACGCCGCCTGCTGCGTCATGCGGCAGGATCGCGACGGCATTCTGCGCATTGAGCCGCTTGCAAACGGGATCAGAGATTATCTGATCAACCAGGACAACAGCTACAAGCGCTCGGAGTACCAGCTCTCCAAAGAGCTGAAAGCCGTCAGCGTCAACAGTGGTCTTGCCGTTGTACAGAATAGCCCGTCTGGTGAGATTCAGACCATCGACAACCCGCTCATTCAGGATGCCGCCACGGCAAACCGTGTTGCACAGTGGGTGAAGAATTGTCTCAAAGGCCGCAAGACCATGAGCGGTCAGTTCCGGGCCGATCCGCGATTGGATGAGCTAGACACTGTGACGGTGGAGAACAGTTTTTCAAACAGTGCCGTCATCATCACGGAGATTCAATACACCTATAACGGCGCTTTTCGTGGCAAATACGAGGGCCGCGTGACAACTGATGCAGCAGCGGACACCCCGCAGCAGGAGGAAGAGCAATGAGCGAGTGGACTTTCGTTACAGACCGAACCTTAGCGGATGTTGACCTTGTCGAGCGCCTGCAAGCGCTTGGATGGGAAAATATGACCGCGAGCGAACGGGAGGCGTATTTAGCCGGGTTAAAAGGCGCCTATAACGCCGCCGACTTAAATCGCGTTGGTGAGGCAGTTGCCTATATTGCAGGCCGGCTTGAGCAAGTCGGGTATCTTGCCCCGGTGTCTCCAAAAGTGGATTGGCAGACCGGCGACATACCGCTTTCAAATGATTTAGAAAATTATTTAAGCGACATCAGAACACTTCGAGGAGTGTTGGCGGTATTGCCCACCACGCCCCAGGTGCCGCAGGACATGGAGAAGCTGACCTTTACAGAGGCGAATGATATTGAAAAAATACTGGCAGACCTTGAGACATTGATTGATAACATGACCGCCGTCTGGCATTACAGCGGCGAGATTTACAGTGAAGAGGTGTAAGAGATGAAAAACAGAGTTCCGACCTATCCCGGACGGGTGAAGCTGACGCCGGTTGATGGGGAAGCAAATACATATGATCTTGAGCGTGCAGACCAGCCTACGGAACTAGGGACGCCGCTGAACAAGGCGACACTGCTCAAAGATGAGACGGCAGCACTGTATGGTCTCGGAACCGACGCAGTGCCGGATGATGTGCTAGGGAAATTGAGTGGAGCGGCAATACCGTCAAAGGTTATGACCTCAAGTGAGGCTTATATCAATTATACTGATCAGAATTTACTTAACATTTGTACAGATACTGGTATAACCGCTATTGGTAGTCGTGCTTTCTCAGTTTCAGACCCCTATAATAGCGATTCGGCTTATTATTCAGCAACAAGAATTATGAGCCATGGAAAAACCTGTATAATGCCGTGCTCTGGTAAAGGAAGCACAATGCTGGACATTACTGCGAAAGGTATCATGAGGATACCGCCAACTGGAGAACCCGAGTATATTTCATTTATAAGCGCCGGTTTAGCGGCTTCCGGTATACGATGCCACTGCCTGTATCACGATAGTACGAGATGGATTATTGTATCAAGCACACCAAATCTGTTTATCAGCGACGATGACGGCGTCACATGGCAAGCAAGACAAATCACAGGCATTCCGAGTGGTGATAAGCCATATATCAACAGTATTTGCTATTTCAAAGGGTACTATTACCTTGGCACTCCAGAATACAGTAGATACAAAGTATTAGTATTGGATTCTGATTTTTCTTTTGTCCGGAGTATTGCCTATTCAAACATCGGCGGCAGCAATAGCAGATATTATGTTGGAGCCACAGATGATGTATTGGTATGTTATGCCCGCGGCGCGGTATATTGGAGTTTAACAGGAGAAGATAACAGTTTCACGAAAATATCTTTCTCAACTTCCGATTTCAATGACTATGGTACAAGCTATAATCTATCCATGATTGACATGGTTAGTGTTGGAAGTGAATTATATTTTAGAGGCACAAATACCGGCGATTTTGCAAGGTTTACATATTCACCCGAGGCTGGTGCGAAATTTCTTATAGCGGAAAATTCTCTGCCTATTGGCATAGGGACCAATTTGAGCGTCAACGCAATAACATATGATGGAACATATGCCTATTTATCAAATCATGGTAAAGGCACAGTTATTTATGGAAGCCCCGCTACACTGTTCAGTGGTAATTTCCTTATTGACAATATGCCAAATAATAGCCCGGTATTTACGATGAAACGGGATAACAGTATCTTTTTCTTCGGGGACACATTCACCAGAAGTCTCACCAAAGAACCGGCATACAGCAACTTGCTTTACAATATGAAAGCGACAGAAATACAAGGTGGCGTATACCATACTGCTTATATGGGAACCGGCACAACTGGTGTTGATAATCCTAATGTTATTAACTTTACGGGAGCCCCTGAAATAGCTGTTATATCCAGCCCAGCTTCTCAAGCATGGTATGTATTAACCCGGGCACAGTCTGATAACGGAAATTATGTATCGAGCTATCAGATCACTTCGTCCCAGAGTCTGGCAGGTATAAATGTGAGGTGGGGAGAAAACACCTTGTCCTGGTATCATTCCGGCAATAGTGCATATTGCCAATTAAATGAACTGGGGAAAATGTATCATGTCATGTTTATCTATTAACAGAAAGGAGCAGACTATGAAGATTATTCAGATTGAACCGAATAAATCAGGTAGTCGGCCGCCGATGCAAGACTGGGCTTTAAGAAATCTCCCACAAGGATACAGCTTTGTACCAAACGGCCTTGACACAGATATTTTTTATTCTTATAACGGCTTCGTAAATCTCACAATTGAGGGTGACATCGTGACAGCGATGACACCGAACATCGAGGCATGGCAGGCCTGGAAAGCATCTCTACCTGAGCCAAAAATTGAGATTGACCCGGTGGACAAGCTGCGGGCTGATGTGGACTATATGATGATGAAAATGGAGGGAATCTGATGGAGTGGTTCGATAAAATTCAGGGGTACTACGACGCCGGGCTGTGGCCGCCGGAATGGGTGATAGAGGCCGTAGCCAAAGAGAAAATTACAGCGGAGCAGGCAGATATGATTCTGAGCAGCAAATGACGACATCTAGCCTCCTGAATTGCGTTTGGGTATGAGAGAAAGCTCTTATAATAGTACAAAAGAGAACGGCGCGGCCAAAGCCGCGCCGTTCTCTCTGCCATGGGACCTCTTCGCACCGGGGCGCCTGGAGGGAGCGCCCCGCCGCCGGAATGCCTATCGGGACCGGTCGAAGCTGCGGTCGACGAGGTTCGTCATGGCCCTGATGACCTCGGTGAGCCGCTCGATGTCCCCGAGGTCGCACACCTCGCAGGGGCCGTGGCAGTACCGGATGCAGAAGCCCATGTCAAGGCACATGATGCCGCCGTTTTCAAACTGGACATAGCTCGAGTCGGTGAGCCCTCCGACATAGGCCTGGCGCTGGATACGGATTCCGGTCTTTTCACCGGCGGCCTCGGCCAGGCGCACCATCGCCGGGTGGGCGATGGTGCCGTTGAGGGTTCCGCGGCCGTGGAAGTTGTAGATGTCCATATAGGGGCCGCCGCCCAGGCGCAGATGCCCCTCGCCGGCGAGATCGGGCGTGTCGTAGGGCGCGCCGCCGTCGATGTCAATGGACATGTCGGGCTTGATTTTTCGCGCCGCGAGCATGGCGCCGCGCAGATTGTACTCCTCGAGCACGGAGGCGACAAGCCACACCGTCGCCGGCCGCGGCTCGGCGGTGAGAGTGTGGGCCAGCTCGAGCAGCGCGGCGCAGCCGCCGCGGTCGTCGAGAAACGTGGCGAGCACGCGATTGCCCGCAAGCCTTGTGTGGCGGGGCTTGTAGATGACAGGACTGCCGACGTCAATGCCGAGAGAGAAGACCTCCTCCCGGCTCGAGGCGCCGATGTCCACATACAGCTGCTGATAGCGGTCGACCTTGTACTTCTCTTCGGGCGGCGTCTGGTGGTGCGACTTGAAGGCGATCACGCCGTCGAGATAGCGGCCGGAGCACGTGCCGATGCACACCTCGGTCATGGGCAGCACTTTCTCGGGGATGCCGCCCGCCCGCTCCAGCTTGATAAAGCCGTCCGGGTCAACATACTTGACGAAGAAACCCAGACTGTCCATGTGGGCGAAGACCATGATGACGGGAGCCCCGGGGTCGGTGCCCTCAATTTTCGCCATGCAGTTGCCGAGGGTGTCGACCTCAGGCTTCAGCCCGCAGGCGGCAAACTCCCGCTTCATGATTTCGCAGACCGGCATTTCAAAGCCGCAGAGACCGGGCGCAAGCACAAGGGTCTCCACAAATCCGCCTATTCTTTCCAGCATATGTTCGTACCCCCTCTGTCTGAGAGCTCTGCGCCGTTTGAGGTCATCACACGAACGCCGATGCGCTCAAACGCCTCGCAGTTGGATTTTGTTATTTTGTCGGTGACCAGTATGTCGATGGCGTCGGTGTCGCAGACGTGAACAAACACCTCTCTGTTGTGCTTGGTGCTGTCGGCCACGGCGATCACCTGCTCTGCGGCCTCGATCATGGCCCGTTTGATCTCGGCCTCGATCAGGGTGCGGTTGGACATGCCCTTGATCGGGTCGAGCGCATCGCAGCCGAGAAACAGCTTGTTGACATGAAAGCGCCTGAGAAAACTGAGCGTCTCCACGCCGCATTGCGTGTATGTGTTCGGTTCGACTGTCCCACCGGTGATGATCAGCGTGATGTCGCCGTGATTGACCGACGCCAGAAAGGCGCCGATCTGCAGATCCGTCGTGATAACGGTGATGCGTTTGTGGCGCAGGTGCTTTGCCACCTCGAGCGCAGTCGAGCCGGAGTCGAGGATGACAATGTCGTTCTCCTCCACAAGGCCCGCCGCCAGCTGGCCGATCGAACGCTTGGCGGCGGTGTTCTGCCGCGCCTTGTTTTTGGACGGAATCTCGAGGTTGTACCGGTCGGTAATGGCGATCGCGCCGCCGTGCATCTTGACGACAAGCCCGTTGTTGTCAAGCTCTGTGATGTCGGAGCGGATGGTCACCACAGAGGTCTTGAAGATCTTTGCCAGCTCTTTTACTGTGACTCGTTTGTGAATGTTGATGTATTGCAAAATCCTTTCCTGACGTTCCTGTCGAAACATGTGAGCCACCTCAGGACTTTTGGCCGACGCGCGCCTTTGCGACTGCCTGAATGCTCTTTCTGCGCCGCAGCTCCTGGCTGATGAAGTTGAAGCTCAAAACGGCGATGAGGAGAATGCCCCATGCGAATTCCTTGAAATAGCCGCCCAGGCGCAGCATGGTGAAGCCGCTTGAGAGAAATTGCAGCGAGAGCATGGACAGGGCCATGCAGGCCATGCGGACGTAGCCGCCGTTCGGGCTGGTCGCCCCGAGAACCGAGCAGAGGATGGCCTGACCGACGTAGCTCTCGGCGTAGTCCGCCTTGGCTGCGTTTGTGTGCGCGAGAATCTCAATGGCGCACAGAGCGGAAATCAACCCGCTGTAAACATAGGCGCGAATGCGGATTTTGTTGATGTTGATGCCGGTGTAGTGGCTGGCCTTAAGATTCGAGCCGACAAATTTCAGCTTGAAGCCAAACGAGGTGCGGTTGATGAGAACCGCCGTCAGCGCAAACACGGCGATCAGCAGCCACAGGGCGTAGGGGATGCCGAGCAGGGTGTGATTGCCGAAGTAGACCAGCTCGTCGGGCACGCCCGCCATGGCCTTGCCCTGTGTGATGATGATGGCAATGCCCGTGAAGATCGCGGTGGTGGACATGGTCACGAGCATGGCGGGGACGTTGAAGTAGGTGACCACAAAGCCGTTGATCCACCCGCAGACGAGACCCACGGCAATGGCGGCAAGACAGCCCAGGAAGATGTAGCCCCAGGCCGCGCCGCCGGTCAGATTCTTTTCAACGGCCTGGTGCATGACCATCATACCCGTGATGCAGCAGAGGTTGCCGGTGGCGACAATCGAGAGATTGAACTGCCCGGTGATGAGAACGACCATGAAGGCGAGCGAATACAGCCCAAGCTCGGGCAGCTGGTAGCCCATGGAGACGAAATTGGCCGTTTTCAAAAACAGATTGGGGCGCATCGCCGTCATCGCGGCAAAGATGATGATGGTGACAATCAGCATGCGGACAAAGTCTCTGTCTGCCTTGAAATGCAGCTTATGCTTCATGTGGTACAGCCTCCTTTTTGAGAGAGTGCCTGCGGCGCTCGCGGTTCGACATCTGAATGACAAGGCCCACGAACATCAGCACACCGGATGCCAGCTGGATGTAGAAGGAGGGCACTCCGATCAGAATCATGTTTCCCGAGATATACTCCAGCAGCAGAACGCCGAGCAGCGTGCCGAGCACGCTGCCGCGGGCCTTTGCCGAGTTTGCCGTTCCCAGGATCACCGCCGCGATGGAGGTCAGCTCCTGCCCGACAAGATCGGAGGGGACCGGGTAGCTGCAGCGCGCCACCACGTCGTGGAGCACGCCGCCGAGCCCGCAGAGAATGCCGGCGATCACAAAGACCAGCAGCCGCACGCGGGCAACCCGGATGCCGGCGCGGGAAGCGGCGGCAGGGTCGGCGCCGACCGCATAGACCTGCCGGCCGAAGTTGGTGTAAGTCATGACAACGTGCATGATCACATACAGCGCCACAACAAAGATCAGCGTGATGTGCAGCTGGGATTCCACGCCGCTGCCGTAGGCGGCTGTGTGCAGGTAGGTCGTGCTCAGCTTGGAGATGCTCGCCGGCAGCGTGTAGATGAACTTGGTGCTGATAAAGGCCAGCATGGCGCCCTTGAGAATCATCTGTGTGCCGAGCGTCGCGATATAGGGCTGCAGCTCCAGCTTGGCAATCAGCGCCCAGTTGAACATCTCCAGCGACACGCAGATCACAATGGCGCCGAGGAAGATGAAGACCGCCGGCAGATTCCAGCCGTTGAGCGTGCACAGCAGCATCATGATGTAGGAGCCGAACGCGCCCACCATGGCGTAGGACATATCGAACGCCCCCGAGCAGATGACGACCATGATCGCCAGCGCAAAAATGGCGTCGACCGAGGCGGTGCGCACCAGTGCGTAGAAGTTTGCAAGCGTCAGAATGTCGGGGTTCAGAATCGAGAAAAACAGCGTGGTGACGACAAGCAGCGCCAGAAGCTTGCTCTCATTGGCGCCTCTGATCTTTTTCCATAGCCGGTTCATGCCAGTCCCTCCTCATCTGCCGCAAGGCTCGCTTCCAGATACTCGAGCGTGGTGTCGCCAATATCGGTCTGATAGGCGATTCTGCCGTTTCGCATGACAAGCACGCGATTGCAAAGCTGCATGATCTCGTAGATGTCGTCCGAGATGACGACGACGCCGATTCCCTGTTCGCGGGCAAGGCCGCGCACGATCTCGTGGATGTCGCTTTTGGCGCCGACGTCGACGCCGACGGTGGGACAGTTGAGAATCAGAATTTTCGGGTTGGAGGCCAGCCACTTGATCAAAACGATCTTCTGCTGGTTGCCGCCGGAGAGGGACTTGACCGGGTTGCCGGGACGCATTCCGCTCACCGTCATGGAGGAGAGACCCTTTTTCACCTGGGCGGAAAGCGCCTTTCGGTTGAGCAGTCCGAGCCGGTTGGCAAACGAGCCGATCACGCGCGAGACCGAGTTGTCCGCAATGCTCTGCTCCAGGTGGAGCCCCTCTGAGAGGCGGTCTTCCGGCACATAGGCGATCTCGTGTTTCAGAGCGTCTTCGACTCTTTTGAAGATGCCGACGTCGGTGCCGTTGATGAGAACGGTGCCGCTGTCGGCGGGCCTGAGCCCGAACAGAGACTCTGCAAGCTCGCTGCGCCCGCAGCCGAGAAGCCCGGTGATGCCGACAATTTCACCGGGCAGAAGCGAGAAGTTGATGTCCTCAAACGCGCCGCCGAGCGTGTAGTTTTTTACCTCGATCAGCGGCGTCTGCGAGGTGGCGCTGAAGTCGTAGACGGCACTGCTGAACTGTTTGCCGGTCATGTAGTAGATGACCTCTTCCTTGCTGAGCTTTTTGTCGGTGGTCTTGCCGTCGTAGACGTTTTTGCCGTTGCGCATGATGGTGATGCTGTCGCAGATCTCCAGCACCTCCTCGAGTTTGTGGCTGACAAACACAACGGCCACGCCCTGCGCCTTGAGCTGTTTGACGATTTCAAAGAGCGACTCAACCTCTTTGGTCGTGAGAGCCGTCGTCGGCTCGTCCATGACGAGCAGATTGCAGTCCTGCGCGAGAGCGCGGCAGATGGCGACCATCTGCTTCTGCGCGACGTTCAGACCGGACACATACTCGTCGGGGTCCATGGTGATGTGGATTCGCTCGAGCACCTCGAGCGCTCTGCGGCGGATTGCCCTGCGGTCGATGAGCACTTTTTTGGACGCGACCGTGGAGTACATCATGATGTTCTCCGCGATGGTCATGTTGTCAAAGAGCGAAAAGTCCTGATAAATGACCTGAATGCCCTCGGCGATCGAGCCGGCAGGGGTGATGTGGCGGTACTCTTTTCCGTTGATGCTGAGTGTGCCCTCGTCGAATGGATACACGCCGGAGATGACCTTGATCATGGTGGATTTCCCGCAGCCGTTTTCGCCGACCAGGCAGCGAACCTCCCCCTCGTCGATGGAAAAGTTCATTCCGTCCATCGCAACGACGCCGAAGAAGGACTTATACATGTTTTTGATCGTTACAATATTCTTCAAATCATCCACCGTCCCTGAAAGATTTCTCAGAGAAAAGCGGGGAATGCGACAAAGCGCATTCCCCGCCTGTCACTCTGTTGCCGGGTTGTGCCGGAGTGAAGCTAGAAGTTGTAGTCGTCCATGTTCTCCAGCGTGCAGTCGAACCAGGCGGAGCCGTAGAGAATGTTGCCCTTCAGCGTGCAATCCTCAAAGCCGGGAACGCCCAGATCGACGCCGTCGGCAATCTCGGCGCCCTCTTTGACCATGACGCCCAGCGCACACATGGCTTCGCCGGCGATCGCGGGATCCCAGGCGGTGAACACCTTGATGGTTCCGTTCTCGAGATACTGCTTGCACACGGAGAGCAGGCAGGTTCCGGTGACGGCGATCTTGCCGGCCTTTCCAGCCTCCTCGACGGCCATCGCGATGCCGGGAGGATCAACCATGTCGCAGCCGATGAAGCCCTTGACCTCGGGATAGGCGGCGATGACCTCCTTGGCGATGACATACGACCCCTCGCCTGAGCCGCCGCCCGCGGCGGACTCGACGGGATCACAGACCTGGTACATGTTCGGATAGGCCTCCTCCTGGCGCTTGACGGCGCCGGCGACCCACTGCTGGTGGGAGGTCATGGTGAAGGAGCCCATCATCAGGCAGTAGCCGCCCTCTTCGCCCATCTGCTCGGCGAGAAGATCCATCATGTGAGCGCCGTACTCCTCGTTGACGAAGGCCTCGATGTCATAGTCGACATTTTTCATGTTTTCGGCCTCGTGGGAGATGACCACGATGCCCGCTTCACGGGCCTTGGCCAGCGTGGTCTCACAGGCGTCCGGATCGGAGGGGATTACGTTGATGATGTCGACGCCGGAGGAGATGCAGTCCTCGATGGTGGCAATCTGAACGGCGGTGTCGTCGTTGCCGGCGGGACCGGCCTGATACACCTCATGCCCGGTCGCATCCATAAACTTTTTGTTGCCGACCTGCATGCGGTCCCACCACTCAATGCCGATGCACTTCGGCGTGTTGGCGATGACATATTTGGAGGTTGTGGTGCCGGATCCGGGTCCGTCGTCAGGGTTGACAGGTTCCTTGTCGCCTCCGCAGGCAGCGAGCAGGCCGACAAGCATTACAATTGCCAGAAGCAGCGCTATTTTTCTCTTCATCTTTTCCCAAGCCTCCTGAATCAAATTTGTACGGAAGTGCTTTCCGTTGGTAATGATTATGATTGCTGCCGGATATTGATGCAAACGGGCTTTCTTATTGTTTTCGCCCGGTTACAAGTGCCTTTTGAGGAAAAATTTATATAGTAATGACAATTTTTGATTGCTACATCTGGACAATTTAACGAAAGAGATCGCGCTGGGAAACAGATATCCCAGCCAGGCTTTGTACGATCTATCAAAAAAACCACGACCTTTTTGGAGAAAATGTAAATTCAATAAATTTACTTTTTCAGAAATATTTGGTTTAAATTGCCGATAAAAGAAAGTAAAAGAAAGGAAAAGGACTAAAATGGGAGAGATAAAACAGAGCACTCGCTTTTCAAAGCGGCCGAATCCTCCTCATTCGTTTTCCGAAAGAAACCAAAGCACAAAAAAAGAAACAGACCCTGCAGTGCAGAGTCTGTCAGAGCTGTGCCGTTGAAATGTCAAAAGCTCCCTGGTCGTCCGGCCGGAGCCGGACGCGAAAAAAAGCCCGTCTCATTTGAAAAAATGAGACGGGCTTTTTCTGGTGGACAATACAGGACTCGAACCTGTGACCACCCGCACGTCAAGCGGGTGCTCTACCAGCTGAGCTAATTGTCCGTAACATGGAGTGCTTGTCTATTATACAAAAACGCCGGTTAAATTGCAAGGCCTTTTTGAAAAAAGTTTCCTCAAAACCATCGGTGTTTTTTAAAGTAAAAGACCAGCCCGCCGATGATGGCAAGGCTTACTGCAATGAACACAGGGTAGGCGTAGCGGTAGCTGTACTCAGGCATCTGAAAGTTCATGCCATACCAGCCAACGAGCAGTGTCAATGGCAGAAAAATCGCAGTGATGACTGTGAATAATTTCATAATGGCATTGAGACTCAGGTCGGCCTGTGCCTGATAGGCTTCACGCAGTTGGGTGATGTAGTCGCGCAGATTGAGTACACTGTGGTAGAGCCGGTCAGTTTTACCGGCGAGAAGATGGAAGCGTTGAAGCGACCGCTCGGTAAACAGGTCGTTTTCGTTGGCCTCAATGCCGGCGAACAGGTCGAGAAGTTGTTCAAAATAACGTTTGAGTGCGAGCTGCTTCTGGCGAAGTACGGCAATGGCATTCAAATAACTTTTCCGCTCGCGACCGCTTGTTACAGTTTCCTCGAGAGCAGCGATGCCCTCCTCAATGTGGCTGAGATAGTCGTAATGCACCTCGGCCTGTGTTTCAAAGTAATCGCACAGTAGTTTGGAAAAGCTGATGTCCGGTTCGCCATCAGTGGCAATCCGATCAATAATCTGGGTAATCTGCTGAGTATTCTGCACAACAAAGAGGAGTGTTCGTTCGCTGAGAAAAATGCGCAGCAGACTGTCCTGAGTCTGTGTGCTGTTGTGAAAGCGGGGCACGAAGAGGATGTCAAGATGCTCGTGACTCTCGAGCCCCGCCGTACGCACATGCATCGCATGCTCAACAGAACTCTCAGACAGCTCAAAGAAAGGGCAGCTATCATGGGCCTGTGCCGGCGTGAGAACGCCGATGAGACCGCTGCGGGGAAGAGGATCGTCAACTGACAGCCGCAGTATTTTGCCATTGGAGAGATGGTAGTACATAGAAAACCTCCCGTGGAAAGATCACCGACAGTATATCACCGCAGGACGACACATACAAGCACCCCGGGACTTTGTCCCGGGGTGCTTGTATAGGAGTACAATATATATTGGACAGTTGAATAAAATCGGCCCAAACCCTACGAGCAGATGACCTATCCCGGTCAGAGAGTCCAAGTGGATGTGAAAGTCGTCCCCCTGCGCTGCATTGCAGACCCTGAGCTGCGGCTTTACCAGTACACTGCCATTGATGAGTTCACCCGCCTGCGCTTTCTGGCTGCTTACCCGGAGCAGTCCACCTACTCCTCTGCTGATTTCCTCAGAAAGCTGTTCAAGTGGTACGCCCGCAGGGGCATCCGGGGAGAATGCGTTCAGGCCGACAATGGCTTTGAGTTCACCAACCGTTTTTCCAACAGCAAACGGGATCTGTCTACTCTCTTTGAAACCGCAGCCATGCAGTTGGGCATCCGGCACAAGCTCATCCGCCCCTACATGCCCCGCCACAACGGCAAAGCAGAGCGCAGCCACAGGGAGGGCCAGAAGCGTTTTTATTCCTGCCGCAACTTCTATTCCCTCAACAACTTTGCCAAACAGCTCCCTGTTCACAACCGACGTTCCAACAACCTTCCCATGAGGCCGCTTAACTGGCTTTCTCCTATTGAGTTCACTGTCCAATATGTTTGAAATCCTACATTTTTGAAAAAAGTTACTCAAACCGTACGGCAGCTCTGCCGGTGGAGCTGCCGTACCCGGCTGCCGCCTGCGCTGCGGCAAACGGGCAGGACGGGGCCCGGGATATGGCCCCGAGCCCCGCATCCCTATTTCAGATGAAAGTGTTCGCAGTAGCACCTGTACACCGCGTCCCACTCGCCGCGGCGGGGCGCGAAGGTCTGTATGGGGAAGGATGCGCGTATGAGTGCGCGCCCGGCCTCCACGCTTTCCAGCTCGCCCGCCGCCATCAGCTGAACCAGAAGATTCCCGACGGCAGACGCGTCGGCCGGTCCGGCGTGGACGCTGCGGCCGCAGGCGTCTGCTGTGAGCTGACAGAGAAAAGAGTCCTTTGAACCGCCGCCGACAATGTGTATTTCCCGAAGCGGCCGTCCGCAGAGCTCCTCGAGAACTTCGATGCTGTAGCGGTATTTGAGCGCGAGGCTCTCACAGATGCAGCGCACGAACTGTCCCGGCCGCTCGGGCGGCACGGCCCCCCGGCCTCTGCTGCGGATTTTGCGGCGCACATCACCCGGAGAGAAGAAGCACTCGTCGTCCACATCAATGAGAAAGGAAAACGGGGGTTCGGCTGCTCCAAGCTCTGCGAGCCCGCCGAAGGAGAGAGTGACTCCCTCGCCGGCGTATTCGGCGCGCAGCTCCTGCAGAAGCCAGCTGCCCATGACGTTTCGCAGCAGCCGATGGTGACCGGGCAGCCCGCCCTCGTTTGCGACGTTGTGGGCAAAGCCGTACTCCGTGATGACCGGGGCCGGCGTCTCGGTTCCGACAAGGGACCAGGTGCCGCTGCTGATGATGGCGGCATCGCCGGTAAGCGGCGCCGCGAGAAAGGCGCTTGCCGTGTCGTGCTCGCAGACCGTCACCACGGGAATTGCGGGAAGCCCCGTCTCGGGTCGGATGACGCCGCGCGGCGAGCCGGGGTGACAGACGGGCGGCAGAAGCTCCGCCGGGATGCCGAAGGCCTTGAGCAGCTCCGCGTGCCAGGTATCGGCCGCGAAGTCAAAGAGCTGCGTCACGGAGCTGATGGTGTACTCGCCCGATACGTCTCCCGTGAGCAGAGCGCACAGCAGATCGGGCAGCAGAAGAAGAGTTGCGCCGCTGTCGAGCGAACGGTCGTTTTCCTCGCGCATGGCGGCGAGCTGCATGGCGGTGTTGAAGAGGGCCACCTGGTTGCCGGAGAGCGTATAGAGCCGCCGCGGCGGGCACTTTTGAAAGATGGCCTCCCGCGCGCGGGCCGTGCGGTCGTCACGGTAACAGCGCATGGGAGTGAGAAGAGCCCCATCCCGGCCGATCAGACAGAAATCGTTTGAGAAGGAGTCTATGCCAAGTGACGCGATCGGGCCGCCGGCTTCGGCGCAGGCGATGCGGATGCCCTCGCATAGATTGCGGTGGATTGCAAAAAAGTCCCAGTAGAGATGACGCGCCAGCGCGACCGGGCCGTTTTCAAAGCGGTGGACCTCGCGCAGCCGGAGCCGGCCGCCGTCCACCCCGCCCAGAAACAGCTTGCCGCTGCTGGCGCCGAGATCAAAAGCCAGATAATTCATCTGTTCCTCCCAATGGGGAGACGCTGTTACACGACCTTGACTTCCGCGCCGAGCGCGGCGACGAAATCGAGACTGCGCTGATCCACCCGCTGGTCGGTGATGACCGTGTCGCCGTGAGACAGGCGGGTCAGAAAGACCTGCCCGGCGGAGGTGAACTTGGTGTAATCCACCAAAAAATAGCTCTTGCGGCAGTGGTCGAGCATCAGCCGCTTGGTGTCCACTTCCTGCATGCTGGCGTCGGTGACAAGACCGTCCTCACGGATGCCCGCGCAGCTCAGAAACGCCTTGTTCGGGTAATAGGCCTCCGCGTTTTTGAGCGTGGTGTTTCCGTAAAAGGATAGATTGCTCTCTTTGAAAGAGCCGCCGAAGCAGATGAAATGGATGTTGGGATTTTGGAGAGCCGCGGCCTCGAGCAGCAGCTTCAGGGAATTTGTCACCACCGTGATGTGCAGCTCGCGTGGGATATAGCGCACAAGGTACATGGTGGTGGAGCTGTTGTCCACAAAGATGGTGTCGCCCTCCTCGATGAGAGCGGCGGCATACTTGCAGATCTCATTTTTCTCGCTGTAGCGCTGGATGCCGCGAATCGCCACGGGGTATTCGTTCTGCTCGTCGCGCCGTTCGCGGTTGTAGACCGCGCCGCCGTGCGTGCGGGTGAGAATCCCGTCCTGCTCAAGCTCGCGCAGGTCGCGCCGGACCGTCTCGCGTGAGATGCCGAAGGCGCCCGCGAGGGTGTTGACGTCGACCTCTCCGTCGCGTTCAAGTAGATTGATGATTTCTTCTTTGCGTTCAATGTTGTACATGGCGACCGTCTTCCCAAAAGTTTTCTTTTATCGTATCAAATTTCATCTGCCGAGTCAAATTATGGTAATTTTTAGCCAAGAACGGAGTCGGGCGGCACCTGCGCGACGATGTCGTGGGCAATGCCGCAGAACGCGTCGCACTCGATGCGCTCGAGCATGCTGTACGCAAGCCACAGATCGGGTCCCGAAACGACAACCCCATGCAGCGGCAGTATGACGCCGATGGGCTTGCGCTCGGCGAGCTCGCGGTGCTCTTCAAAGTAGCGGTAGACGTTTTCGGCGAGCTGGGGCGTGTAGGCTTTGGTGTAGGGGATGCAGCCCACGCTGCCGCGCCCCATGGTGGCCTCGGTCACATTGGGTATGGGGCGCGCCTGGCTGACATAGGGCATGCACCAGAAGGGGTGGGCGTGAATGGTAGCGCCGATGTTTTTGAAATTTTTGAGAATGTCGACGTGCATCTCGCCCTCGCGCGAGAGCTTGGCGGTGCCCTCGAGGATGTTCTGCTCATAGTCGATCAGAAGCAGATCGGAGGGCTGCATCTCGCAGTGCAGCCGCTCGCTCATGAGGCTCGGTGTGATGAGGATGCGGTTTTCGTCGACGCGCACGGCAAAGTTGCCTCCTGCGGCGTTGGTCAGCCGCCGGTCCCACATCTGCTTTGCGATGCGGCACATCTCCACGCGCATTTCGTAATAGGAAAGATTGCTCATGGTAAAGACTCCTTTTTCATTATGATTCAGGCCAGCCGCTCCACACGGCACAGAGGCAGAAGACGCTCGGCGTAGCCGCGGTCAAATCCGACCGAGAGGGGGCTCGCGGCGGTGGCGGATGAGACGGCCGTTGCAAAAGCGAGCGCCTGGGCGCTTGTCAGCCGGCTCTCGAGGCCATAGAGAAGACCGCTGAGAAAGCAGTCCCCGCAGCCGACGGTGTTGCAGACTTCGACCTCGGGCGGATGGGCCCGAAAGACGCCCTCGGGCGTCTTGACAATGGCGCCGCGGGCCCCGAGGGAGACGGCCACCACCTCGATGCGGTAAGGCGCGAGATCCTCGATGGCGCTCAGCACGTCGCCGTCCGACTCGAGTGACCGGCCGCAGAGGGCGCTGAGCTCATCAAGATTCGGCTTGATGAGGTAGGGAGACTCCCGCAGCCCCTCGCGCAGCGTCTCGCCGCTTGCGTCGAGGAAGACCCGCAGCCGGCGCCCGCGAAGCTCCCGGCAGATCCGGTTATAAATGGTGGGGTCGGGAAAATTGGAGGCGTCACCCGAGAGCACGAGGCTGTCGCCGTCAGCAACGGCATTGCGAAGCTCGCTGACAAGAGCCGCGATCTCACTGTCCGTGGGTGTGACACCCCGTTCGGCTATGGTGGTGCAGGTGTGATCGTCTTCGATCAGCAGGGTGTTTGTGCGGCTCTCGCGGTCAGGGGAGTAGACAAAGCGCGTCTCAACGCCGCAGGCCTCGAGCTCGCGCAGAATATACTGCCCGGTCTCACCATAGGCAAGGCCGAATGCGCGCGACGGAATTCCCAGAATCGCGAGATTCATTGACACATGCGTTCCTTTGCCGCCCACGGTTTTGACGCCGCTGCGCGTTCGGTTGGTGATGTTTTTCTGTACCCTGTTTAAATAGAGAATACGGTCGACCGCAGGATTGAGCGTTACTGTGTTAATCATGATCCTGTTCTCCTAACCCTGTCTGGAATGCCCGAAACGGTCAAATTCAAATTACCGTTTATGACTGAATTATAGCATAAGGCCGAAAAAGTGGCAATTATGCGATATTACAAAAATAAACGGTCATATTTGTGCATCTTTTTGTGGGAAACGGGCTTGTTTCTGCGCTCATTTTTTGCTATTATGAGCACAAACAGATCAATGCGGACGCATTCGGTCAAACTGAGGCGACGATGGAGGAATGGATATGAATGATTTTACCTTTCAGTGCTCAACCAAGATTGTTTTTGGCCGCGGCGCCGAGCGCTGCGTCGGGGAGGAGACTGCCCGATTCTCAAAAAACATCCTGCTGCACTATGGCGGCGGGAGCATCAAGAGAAGCGGTCTCTACGACCGTGTCATGGCTTCGCTTGCCGGGCAGGGCATCCATGTGACCGAGCTCGGCGGAGTTGAACCGAATCCGAGGCTCGACCTGGTGTACCGGGGCATCGAGCTCTGCCGGGAGAAAAACATCGACTTTATACTTGCCGTCGGCGGCGGCTCGGTCATCGACTCGGCCAAGGCCATCGCGCTGGGCGTGAAATATCCGGGCGACGTGTGGGAGCTCTTTGCCGAGACGGGAACGGTCGGCGAGGTGCTGCCGACGGGCAACATTCTCACCATACCCGCCTCGGGCACCGAGGCGGGCAACGGCACGGTGGTCAAAAACATGGCGCTCGGGCTCAAGCGCAACGTAAACGACCAGAAACTGCGCCCGCAGTTTACGATTCTGAATCCCGAGCTCACCCTGTCGCTCTCGCCGCTTCAGACGGCGTGCGGAGTGTCTGATATGCTCTCTCATGTGCTGGAGCGCTACTTTGCGCCGGAGAAGAATGTGGAGTACACCGACCGCCTGTGTGAGGCCACGATGAAGACCATCATCCACAACGGCCTGCGCGCCGTGCGAGACCCCGGCGACTGCAATGCCCGGGCCGAGCTCATGTGGTGCGGGACCGTTGCGCACAACGACTTTCTGCAGACCGGCCGTACGCCCGATTTCGCCTCGCACAAGATTGACCATGAGGTCAACGCCGTCTGCGACTGCACGCACGGCGCGAGCATCGCTGTGCTCTTTCTGGCCTGGTGCCGCTATGTCTATACGAAACACATCGACAAGTTTGCGCAGTTTGCAGTGCGGGTGTTCGATGCAGAAATGAACTTTGAGAATCCCGCGGAGACCGCCCGCGAGGGAATTGCCCGCCTGGAGCGCTTCTACCATGACCTCGGCCTGTCCACCCGGCTGCGCGACCTGGGCGTTGAGAAGAGCGACTTTGCCACCATCGCCAAAAACTGCAAGACCTTTGCCGGCGACAAGGTGGGGAATCTGGAGAAGATCTCCCGCGACGACATGCTCGACATATTGGAAATTGCCTACTAGGAGGGACGCACGATGGAAAAGAAAATCAATGTGGGCGTCGCAGGTCTCGGCTTCGGCGGCGAGTTTATTCCGATTTACCAGAGTCACCCGCTCTGCGGCGAAGTCGCGATCTGCACGCGCAACCCGAAGACGCTCAGAGAGATCGGAGACAAATTTTCCATCCCCGAGCGGCTGCGCTATACCGACTATGATGAGATGGTGAAAAACACGGAGCTTGACGCCATTCACATCGTCACCCCGATTCTGGAGCACCACCGCCAGACTCTTGCAGCGCTTGAGGCGGGCAAGCATACGGCCTGTACCGTGCCCATGGCGACCTCGCTTTCGGAGCTTGAGGACATCGTCCGCGCAAAAAAGCGCGCGGGCAAGGTCTACATGATGATGGAGACCGCACTCTACACCCGCGAGTTTCTCTATGTGCAGGACAAGGTTCGCAGGGGCGAGTTCGGCCGGCTTCAGTTTCTGCGCGGCGGCCATATGCAGAATATGGCCCTCGAGGGCTGGGGCGACTACTGGCGGGGCTTTCCGCCGTTCTACTACGGAACCCATGCGCTCTCGCCGCTGCTGACTCTGCTCGGCACACGGGCGAAGTCGGTCAGCTGTCATGGCTCGGGCCGCCTGTCGGCCGACAAGGCCGAAAAATACGGCTCGCCCTTTGCCGTGGAAACCGCAACCTTTGTCATGGAGAACACCGACGTTGTGGTCGAGGCCACGCGCTGCCTCTTCGAGACGGTGCGCCAGGTGGTGGAGTCCTTTGACGTCTACGGCGACCGGATGAGCTTTGAGTGGGAGCAGATTCTCGACGACGGCCATGTGATCTTTGAGAACATCGACGACGCGCATAAAATCCACATGCCGGAGACCGACCATCTGCTGCCCGAACCCATCCGCAAATACGCAAGGCGCGTCAACATCAGCGACCCGACGCAGCCGTCGTTCATCCAGGGCGCGGGGCACGGCGGCTCCCACCCGTTTGTGGTCGACGAGTTTTTAAACGCCATCCGCGAGGACCGCGATTCGGCCATCGACGCCGTACAGGCGGCGCAGATCACGGGCGCGGGCATCTGCGCGCATCTGTCGGCAATGCGTGGGGGCGAGGTCATAGAGATCCCCGATTTTTCAAAAGTTGTCTAAAGCAAGGAGAGTGTCATGTCACTGTTAACTCTGAACCGGATGAAGAAGTCGTTTTTCGGTGTCGAGGTGCTGCACAGTGTGGACTTCACGCTGGAGGCAGGCGAGGTGCACGCTCTCATCGGGGAAAACGGAGCGGGCAAGAGTACGCTGATGAAGCTGCTCATGGGAGAATACCGGCCCGACGGCGGCGAGATCGTACTCGACGGCACGCCGGTGAAAATCGGCTCGCCCGCCGAGGCTCTGCGCCACGGCATCGCCAAAGTTCACCAGGAACTCAGCCCCATTCTGGATATGAGCGTTGCGGACAATCTCTTTCTCGGCCGCGAGTCAAAGCGCTTCGGCCTTGTGCGCGAGGGCGATCAGCTTCGCCGGGCGCGCGAGCTCTTTGAGAAGCTGGGCCTCACGCTCGACCCGCGCCGTCTCATGCGCGAGCTCTCCGTGGCCGAGACGCAGATGGTCGAGATCGCAAAGGCCGTCTCCTACGACTCGCGTGTTCTGATTCTCGATGAGCCGACCTCAGCCATCACCCATGTGGAGGTCGAAAAGCTCTTTTCCATGATCCGCCTGCTGAAGAGCCGGGGCGTCGGCATCATCTACATCTCGCACAAGCTCGAGGAGCTCTATGAGATATCAGACCGCATCACGGTGCTGCGCGACGGGAGCCATGTGCTCACCGACGACACAAAAAGCCTGCCGAAGCCGAAGCTCATCAACGCCATGGTCGGCCGGGAGCTCACCGAGCTCTACCCGCGCACAAAAAATGAGGTGGGGACACCTCTGCTCGAGGTAAGGGAACTCACCCGCGCGGGTGAGTTCCGGAATGTGAGCTTCACACTGCGCCGCGGCGAAATCGTGGGTCTTGCCGGCCTGATGGGCTCCGGGCGCACGGAGATCTGTATGGCGCTCTTCGGCGCGGCCCGCCCCGACGCGGGCGAGATTCTGCTCGACGGCAGGCCGGTGCGTTTGCGCCGCCCGGCCGACGCGATTTCAAAGGGAATTGCGCTGATCTCGGAGGACCGAAAGCGCGAGGGGCTCAATCTGCAGGGCTCGGTGGCCGACAACATTCTCGGCGTGGTGCAGCGCCGGTATGCCCGGGCGGGCTTTCTCGACGGACGGCGCTCACGCGGCGCCGTGCAGCAGATGGTGGAGGAGTTCCGCATCAAGGTGCACGAGGTGGGCCAGAGCGTTTCAAACCTCTCCGGCGGCAACCAGCAGAAAGTTGTGGTCGCCAAGTGGAAGCTCACCCAGCCGGATATTCTGATTTTTGACGAGCCGACCCGCGGCGTCGACGTCGGGGCAAAGGCCGAAATCTACCGCATCATAAACGGCTTTGCGCAGCAGGGGAAAGCCGTGCTGATGGTATCCTCCGAGATGCCTGAGATCATCGGTATGTGCGACCGGGTGCTTGTGCTGCACGCGGGCCGCCTCACGGGCGAGCTGACGGGAGAGCGCATCACCCAGCAGGAAATTATGAAACTGGCCAGCGGCCTTTGAATTTGGGAGTAGACAATGATGAACGCTTTGAAGACAGACCTTTCCCCGGCGGCGCCCTCAAAGAGGGGCGGCCGGCTCAAAAACATTCTGGTGCGGTGTGCGCTGCCGCTTGTCATCGTGGTCATGGCGCTGGTCTTCACCGCCATAGAGCCGCGCTTTCTGAGTATGCAGAATATGATGAACATCATGCGCCAGATCTCATTCAACGGCATTCTGGTCGTGGGCATGGTCATGGTCATCATCGCCGGCGGCACAAACCTCTCGGTGGGCTCGACCGCAGCGCTGAGCTGTGTGCTGAGCTTCATGATGGTGCGCGCGGGTGTGCCGCTGCCGCTGGTGGTGCTCGCGGCAATGGGCGTGGGCGCGCTGTGCGGGCTCGTCTGCGGCCTGTTCGTCGCCTATGGCAAAGTGCCGGCTTTCATTTTGACCCTCGGCGTCGGCATCTCGGTGCGGGGCATTGCGATGCTGCTGTGCGGCGGACGCCAGATTTCGGGCACCTATCCGGCGGCGTTTGCGAACATCGCAAGCGGCCAGCTTCTGGGGCTGCCGAATCTGTTCTGGATTCTGATGATTGTGGTGGCGTTCGGCGTTGTGCTCATGCGCTGCACCGTCTTTGGCAAGTGGGTCTATGCTGCCGGCGGAAATGCGGATGCAACGCGTCTCGCAGGCGTCAACGTGGCCTTTGTCAAGTGCATGACCTTCGTTATCAGCGGGGCGCTTGCAGGGCTTGTGGGGCTGCTTCTCTCCTCGCGCACCTGCCTCGGCGACCCGACTGTGGCCGAGGGCTTTGACCTGACGGCGGTCGCCACGGCAGTCATCGGCGGCGCGAGCATGTCGGGCGGCGTCGGCGGGGTGTTCGGGGGCTTTCTCGGCGCCATTATCATGGGCACAATGTCAAACGGCTTTGCCTTTCTGGGCATCCCGCCGCTCTACCAGGACGTCATGGAGGGCGTCATTGTAGTGGCGGCCGTGTTCTGGGACACGAAGTCCAAGAATTTCAAGCGTTAAAAAGGGGAGCTACGCCCCTTTATATTGAAGAGGATAAGGAGAATGAATGACTATGAAGAGTGCGAAAAGAGTCCTTGCGGTGCTGCTGAGCATCGCCATGCTTTCGATGATGCTGCTGAGCGTCACCGGCTGCAAGCCCGCCGAGAGCGATCCCGGCACCGCTGATCCGGGCACGTCCGACCCGGGCACGACCGACCCGGGAACAGCCGACCCCGGCGCAGAGCAGAAGAAACTGAAAATCGTCTTCACCATCACCCACCAGAACAACGAGTTCACCGTCGGCATGGGCGAGGAGTTCCTGGCCGAAGGCGCCCGCCGCGGCCATGACGTGTCGCTGGTCAACGCCAATCTCGACTCGGCGCTTCAGGTCAGCCAGATGGAGACGGCCGTCACCCAGGGCGCCGACGCCATCGCCGTGTTCTCGGTCAATGTCAGCTCTCTCGGCGCGGGCCTTCAGGCGGCGAAGAACGCGGGCGTACCGGTGTTCACCATCCACTCGGGTGTCGACGACGAGAGCCTGCGCGTGGCCCACATCGGCAGCAATCTGGTTGAGGGCGGCAAGATGAAGACCGAGCAGATGATCCGGGATCTGCAGGAGAAGTACCCCGACGCCACCGACATTGAAATCGGCTCCATGCTCGGCGGAATCGGCGCTCAGACCCAGATTGACATCACCGAGGGCGAGTGCCAGGCGCTCGGCTACACCTATTCGGCAACGCCGAAGTATCCGATTGCGACCTCGGCCGACGAGCGCATCAAAATCGTCGTGCAGGACACCGGAAGCTGGCAGGGACCGGCCGCCGCCGACCTTGCGGAGGTCTGGCTTGACAGCTACCCGGGAATCAAGGCCATCAACTGCAACAATGACGGCATGGCCCTCGGCATCTGGCCCATTCTTCAGGCGAAAAACCGCACCGACGTTCTGCTCTACGGCCACGACGGCACGCCGACCACTCTGCAGGCGATCAAGGACGGCAAGATGGCCGGTACGGCCAAGGTCGACATTGAGGGCATGATCAAGGCGCTCTACGACTCCATCGAGGCAAACGCCGCCGGTGAAAACGTTGAGTCGGTGCAGTATATCCTGCCCGATCTCGTCACACCCGAGAATGTGGACGAATATCTGAAATAAGACAATCCGGGCCGCCTGGAAAGGGCGGCCCGGCATACAGAGGTGCGTTATGACAGAGGCAATGACCAAATACCTGCGCATGGGAACGGTGCACTTTATGTCCTATCCCGATGTGCTCGCGGACGAGAGCAGAATCGTGCCGACCGTCAGGCGGCTGCTCGCAGATCCGTACTTTTCCGTGCTCGAGATCGCCCACATCAGGGACCCGGAAATCCGGCGCGAGGTGAGGGCGCTCTTCGAGCACTCGGACTGCGGCTTCGTCTTTGCCGCACAGCCCGAGCAGCTCGGTCAGAAGATCAATTTAAACTCCCTCGACGGGAGCGAACGCCGCCGCGCGGTTGAAACCCTCAAGGCCCGCATCGACGAGGCCTATGAGATGGGCGCCGAGGGCTTCGGCTTTATCTCGGGCGGCTTTGACCCGGCGCACCGCGACGAGCAGCTTGCGCTCTTCACGGAGTCCTGCCGCGAGCTGTGCGACTACGCAGCGGGGCTCGGCGACCTCTTTCTTGAGGTGGAGCAGTTCGATTTCGACTTTCACAACCGGCTTCTCATCGGCCCGGCGGAGCTGACGGCGCGTCTTGCCGAAAATATGACGGACCGGGACAACTTCGGCGTCCTTGTGGATTTGAGCCATCTGCCGCTCGTGCACGAGACGCCGCGCGAGTGCCTTCGCCATCTGGGAGGCCACATCACCCACGCCCACATTGGAAATGCCGTCTGCCGAAGGGCGGACGACTATCTCTACGGCGATTTCCACCCGCGCTTCAGCGTGCCGCACAGCGCGGTGGGCCCCGAGCAGGTCGCGGAGTTTCTGCGCGAGCTCTTTGCCGTGGGATTTCTCGGCGGAGACAGGCGTCCGGTCGTGAGCTTTGAAATCAAAGCCTGGCAGGGCGACGATCCCGAGGCGGTGCTCGCCGAGTGCAAGCGTGTGATGGATCTCGCCTGGGCGCTTGCCTGATCACTCACATTTTCCTCCGGACAGACGGGAGCCCGCGCCGACCGGCGCGGACTCCCGCTGTCTTTTTTTGTTGTCACTGCGTCTCTTTTGGAATCCGGCACAGAAGCGCGAATCCCGCGGCGAAGAGCGCCACAAGCGCGAGAATACCGTAGCGGGAGGAGCCGGTCAGAATGCCGATGAAGCCGACGAGCGCCGGGCCCATGAAGTCGGCAAATTTGCCGAAAATGTCGAAGAAGCCGAAGTACTCGTTGGATTCCTCCTTGGGAACCATCTTGCCGAAAGTGGAGCGCGACAGGGACTGAATGCCGCCCTGGGCCATGCCGACGACGACGGCCATCAGCCAGAACTCCCACGCCTTGTCGAGTTGAAAGGCGAACAGACACACGCCCATGTAGATGGCGATGAAGATGCGAATCAGCCGCAGCGGCCCGATTTTTGAGGCGTACCGGCCGGTGAGAATTGCAAAGGGAAAGGCGACGAACTGGGTCAGCAGCAGCGCGAGAATCAGACTGGAGTCGGCAATACCGACCTCGGAGCCGTAGGCGGTGGCCATGCTGATGACGGTGTAGACGCCGTCGATGTAGAGAAAGTAGGCGAGAATGTAGTAGAGCATCGGCTTGTTTCGGGTGATGGCCCGAAGCGTCCTACCGAGCCGGCGGAAGACGTCGCCGACGCTGAGTCTGCCCCTCTCCAAATAGTGGGTCTGGCGCACATTTTTGAGCAGCGGCAGCGACAGAAGCCCCCACCAGAGGGCTGTGATGACAAGCGAAATCTGCGTGGCGGCGGTGGTGGTCAGACCGAACGGCGTTGTCAGAATGAGCAGGATGCAGCCGATGAAAGGAATGCAGCTGCCGACGTAGCCCCAGGCGTACCCGTGAGCCGAGACCTGGTCCATGCGCTCGTCGCTCGTCACATCGGTGAGCATGGAGTCGTAGAATACATTGGCCGCCGCATAGCCGAGCCGCGCGATGACGAAGACGGCCAGAAAGCTGCCCCAGGTGCCGACGAGCCCGAGCGATACCGCGCCGAGAAGTCCCAGCACGAGCGCCAGGGAGAACAGGCGCTTTTTCATGCCCTGATAGTCGGCCACGGCGCCGAGAATCGGGGAGAGCAGAGCCAGAATGAGCGTCGCCGCCGAGGTTGCGAAGCCGAAGTAGGCGGTGGACTCGTGATCGGCAATGCCTGCGGCCTCGGTCAGGCTGCGAAAATAGATGGGGATGACGGCCGTGACGATGAGAATAAAGGCCGAGTTTGCAACGTCGTAGAGGATCCAGCTTCGCTCCACTTTGGAGAATTTACCGCTGCGCGGCATGGCAGACACTCCTTTGGGCGGACCGTTGGTCCGTAATAAGCGCACATGCTGCCCAATATTATATCGGAACTTGTGTGAAATGGAAAGATTCGGGTGTAAAAAATGTGTAATTTCAACAAAAAAACGGTGAAGGCGGCCACGGGGCTGAAAAGCCGTGGTATAATAGCCATAAAGCGGCTATTATATGGAATTCAGGCCATGCTCTCGCCCCTTGCGGGGCAGTCCCTGCGGGACGGCTGAAAAATATGGCCACATTGTACCATGATCGCTTTGCGCTTATGATACAATAGCCATAAAGCGGCTATTCTATTGAACCCGGGCTTGTGCTCCCGTTCCCTGCGGGACGGCTGATAACATGGCCGTTTTTTGCCATGACTGCTTCACGGCCTGGTGATTGGGCCGATCATACCCGTGCAGCGCGGGCTCTGCGCGCATGGTCACTTCGGCGCTTCGGGCGCGGCCCGGCGCAGCCGAGAGGAGGAAACCGTCCCGTGCCGTCCAACATCACACACTATCTGTTCGCCGAAGAGGTTCGGCCTCTGCTCGGCGAGAGCTGGAAAAATACGCTTGAGAAGAATCCGTGCGTCTATTCGCTCGGCGCGCAGGGACCGGATTTTTTGAGCTACCACCGCTTTCTGCCCTGGCAGGGGAAGAGCCCTCTGCACGAGGTGGACGAGCGGATTCACCGGGGCGCCAACAGCGCCTTTTTCGAGGGGATGCTGGCCTGCGGCAGTGAAGAGGGCGAACGCGCTCTGCTCGGCGCGTACCTTGCGGGCTTTCTATGCCACTATGCGCTCGATATGACGGCGCACCCGTTTATCTTCTCGATGCAGAGCATCATCCTGCGCGGGGAGAAGCTGCCGCCGGAGTATGCGACGGCGGTGCACCGCCGCGTGGAGACTGCGCTTGATCTGATCACGCTGCGCCGCTCGCGCGGCGAGCTGCCCGGAAAGCTCAAAATGGCCGCGACCATCGCGCTGGATGCCGGGGAGCGCGAAGTGCTTGCGCAGGCTGTGGCGCACGGCGTCGCCTGCCTGACCGGCGAGCGCTATCCGCAGGCGCTCTTCGACGAGGCCATGCGGGATATGAAGAGGGCCTTTGCCCTGTTTGGGGATCCGACAGGGCTGATTCGGCACGCCGCGCGGTTCATTGAAAAGAGACGGGGCATGCCGCCCGAGCTCTCGGCGATGTTCCCCACCGATGTGGAGAGCGACGAATTCGACTACGCAAACGCCCTTGCGGAGCAGTGGGAGGACGCCTTTGACGGCGGCAGTCTTCACAGCGAGACTTTTTTTGAGCTCTACGATGCGGCAAAGCAGAGAGCCGCACAGATGATCGATGGCCTCGGCGCGGTGCTTGCGGGCGAGGAAAAATTTTCAAATCTGACGGGTGACGTAAGCCTGTCAACCGGCCGTCCGCCGCGCGATTCGGAATAATTTTATTCGGCCGCACACATGCTAAAAGCGGCCGAAAGAGGGCCGCGGTTTGACAGACAGAGGGATTTTATAGTAAAATACAACTTGCTTACTTGTAGAGATTGGCTCCCGCCACAGGGAGAAAACCATAGGGCGCCGTGAGACTGGCGCCGCGACCACCCTTTTACAAAGGAGATGTTTGCATGGCTCAAAAGAGGGCTGGCACGAAGAAAAAGCCCGCCGATGCAAGGCAGGCCAGGCCAACGGAAGCCAAAGACGGCAATAAGCCGCTTTCCTATTATTTCGCCGCAGTGCTTCGCACGGCGCTCCGGGTAATTTACCGCACCGGTATGTGGGAGCGAAAGACCCTGAGGCGAATCGCCAGGAAGACAAAGCGCCTGTGGAATCGTGTAAAATACCAGATTCTCGTGCTGCTCGGGCGCAAGCCGAAGATCGAGACCTATCAGGCAAAGCGTCGCATACCGACCCTGTTTGAAGAGGAAAAGCAGCCGGCGCTCGAAAACCGCGCGAGCAAAACCGAGTACGCCCACGTCTACGAAAAGGCCGCCGACAGGGCGGCGGAGAAGACGGTACAGGCTCCCGTCGCGGCTGCCGCGACGCAGGTACAAGCCGCACCGCAAGTAGCCGCACCGCAGGTGCAGGCTGAAGCGCAGACGCAGGCTGCGCCGCAGGCGCCCGCCGAACCGCGCGTACCGGTTTATCAGCGCCTGTTCATTGCCTTTCTCTCTCTGATTTCGGGCTATCCGAAAGAGGAGATCACTCTGCCGCTCTCCGCATCCATGCGCAAAAAGTGCCTGCATGCGACGGTGGCGCGAAGCCTCTCCTATGTGGCGCCGGTCATGGCGCTCGCTGCGCTGACTGTGCTCATCATCTCCGCGAAAGACTATACGCTCGGCGTCAAGGTTGCCATCGACGGGGAGAATGTCGCGGTTCTTCAGAGCGAGGAGCAGTACGATGAGATTCTGCTCAATGTGGAGCGGTATGTCGCCAACATCACCGGTGAATATCATCACATCGACGCTGAGCCGACTTTTCAGACCACGCTGGTCAACAAAAATCTCCTGGAGGACCACGCCGCGCTCGAGGACAAGATGATTGAGAAAGCTGGAGACGTCATCACGGAGTCCTATGGGCTCTACCTCGACGGCGAGCTCATTGCGGTCAACAGCGATGGAGCGGCCATGCAGGACGTGCTTGACGGCATTCTCGACTCCTATCGCAGCGGCGCCGAGGGCGAGCGCGTCGAATTCATTCAGAATCTGCGCATCGAGCGCGACCTGCTGCCGAAGAAACAGGAAAAATCCCTCTTTGAAATTACTCAGATGCTCACCGCGACTTCGGTCGGTGAGGTCACCTATACGGTCCAGAAAAACGATACGCTCTCCAAAATCGCCTCCAAGTGCGATATGAAGCTCACGGAGCTGACCAACCTCAACGAGGGCGTCGATCCCATGAAGCTCAAAGTCGGCATGAAACTCACAGTGGCAAAGCCGGTGCCGGCAATTTCAGTCAAGGTGGTCAAGAACGTCACCTATGAGGAGAGCATCCCCTACGAGGTCGTCTCGTCGACCACGGGAGACCTCTATAAGAATCAGGTCAAAGTGACAACCAAAGGCGTCAACGGCGTCGCGCAGGTGGAGGCTGAGGTCTGCCTGGTGGACAACGAGGAAGTGAGCAGACTCGAGCTCTCGCGCACCGTAGTCTCCGAACCTGTGACACAGGTTGAGCTTCGCGGAACCAAGGCGCTGCCCGCCAAGGCGCCCACCGGCACATTCCGCCGCCCGCTCTCGGGCACGATCACGTCGCGCTTCGGCGTCAAGCGGGGCAAGAGTTACCACACCGGTCTTGACATCGCCGCCAAGCGCGGCACGGTCATCGTCGCCGCTGACGGCGGCACCGTGACCTTTGCCGGCTGGAGCGGCAACTACGGCAAGCTGGTCAAGATCGACCACGGAAACGGACTTGTGACCTATTACGCCCACTGCGACACGTTGCTCGTCTCAAAGGGCGACAAGGTCGCCAAGGGCGAGTCCATCGCCAAGGTCGGTTCAACCGGAAACAGCACCGGCCCGCATCTGCATTTGGAGGTGCGCAAAAATGGCAAGCCGGTCAATCCCACAAATTACGTCAATTACTAAGACAGATCAGGAGGGCGTCGCGCTGCGGCGCCCTCTTTTCCGCAGAACATACCAGTTGAGAAAGAGCGGCCGACTGTTGTATAATAACTGCATATGCGGCCATTCTATGGGGCGCCCGCCCCTTGCGGAGTATGCCCCTTGCGGAGCAAGTTCCTGCGTGACGGCGGGAGATATGGCCCCATGTATCATGACCGCTTAGCGTTTGTGGTACAATAGACTGAGAAACACCAGTGAGGAGTGACACCAGTGGAGCAGGTCATTTTGATGATAGAAGATGAGAAGACCATCGCAGATATCGTGGAATTCAACCTCCGGCGGGAGGGGTTTTCAACCGTGACGGCCTATGACGGCGCCGAGGGGTTGGAGCGGGCGCGAAAGGGCCGGTTTTCCCTGATTCTGCTCGACGTCATGCTGCCGGGCCTGGACGGGTGGGAGGTTCTCAAAGCGCTGCGACGCGATGGAGATACGACTCCCATTCTGATGCTGACCGCCCGCGAGGAGGAGATTGACAAAATCCGCGGGCTCGAGCTCGGCGCCGACGACTACATCACCAAGCCCTTTTCCATGAAAGAGCTGCTCGCGCGCATCCGTGCGAACATCCGCCGGGTGGCCTATGAGAGCCTCGAGCGCAGCGAACAGACGACCGAGGTGACGGCGCGCGAGCTGACAATCAACCTCGAGCGCGTCGAGGCGCGAAAAAACGGGACACTTGTGGAGCTGTCAAACCGGGAGTTTTCGCTTCTGAGCTTTTTCGCCACACACCCGGGCAAGGTCTTCTCCCGCGAGGAGCTGCTGTCAAACGTGTGGGGCTACGAGGGCTATCTGGGCGATCTGCGCGCGGTGGACGTCATGATCCGCCGGCTGCGCGAGAAGATCGAAGAGGACCCGGCCGAGCCGCAGTTTATCATGACCAAGAGGGGCGCCGGCTACTACTTTGAGATGTGAGTGAAACCGATCCGCCGCGGATGGGAGGAGTTCTGTGAAAAACAGCCTGCAGCTAAAACTGGTGCTGATCCTGGTCATTTTGACTCTGTCGGTCATGTGCGTTGTCGGCACGGTGCTCGTCAACAGCACCACCGACTTCTACCACGAGGACTTCACCAAGCAGATTCAGACCGTATTTGACGATTCCGATTTTCAGGCGATCGTGCGCGGCTCGGCGTCGTCGGTCAACACGGCCGACGATCTCTACCGGAAGATCTCGCTGTACGCCTCGCAGCTCGGCATTGACACCTACCGCAATTTCTATGTGCTCGACGCCGGGGGAGGATTTCTTGCGGGGACAAACACCGACCTCGGCCAGTCGCTTGCAAAGTCGGCGAATCTGCTCGCCGCGATGAACGGCGAGACGGGCGCGCGGGTCTCGGCGGCCTACCCCTATATGGACTATGCGTGGCCTGTCAGCGAGGGCGACGGCTACATCATCTACATCAAGGACACCAAGGAGGAGATCCGCGACCTGGTCTGGGTCATGGTGGTCATCATCATCGAGACCCTGTTTGTGGGCCTGATCATCGCGCTGATTCTCTCGGTCTTCCTGGCCAAGACCATCACAAATCCGATTGAGAACATCACCTATGGCGCGAGCAAGATCGCGGCGGGCGACTTCTCCTATCAGCTTCCGGTCAAGTCGAGCGACGAGATCGGTACGCTGACAAGGACTTTCAACAACATGGCGGGCGTCCTCAAGGATACGCTCGAGGACATCGACCGCGAGCGAAACAAGCTCAAGACCACTCTTTTGTACCTCAGCGACGGTGTCACGGCCTTTGACCGCGAGGGAGTCCTCATCCACATCAACAAGGCGGCGCTCGCCATGCTCGGGCAGGACTGGCGCGAGAGCGAGAGCACGTTCGGCGAGGTCTTTGCGGCTCTGCCGGAGGCGGATTTTGAGAAAGTGCGCCAGACGGAAAATTTCACCACGCTCTTTGAGATCGGCCAGAAGAAGCTGCGCGTCAACTTTGCCCCGTTTGACGCCTCGCCCGCCGAGGGCGACAGCGCCCAGATGGCGGGCGGCGTGGTGGCGATCATCCACGACGTCACCGAGGAACAGCGCCTGGAGCAGTCGCGCCGCGACTTCATCGCCAACGTCTCGCACGAGCTGCGCACGCCGCTCGCCAACATCAAGGGCTACACCGAGACGGTGCTCGACACGCCGGATCTCACAGGGGAGGAGCGCGAGCGCTTTTTGAGCGTGGTCACGGGTGAAGCCGACCGCATGGCGCGCATCGTCAAGGATCTTCTGGTGCTCTCGCGGCTCGACAGCAACAAGATGGACCTGCACTTTGTGCCGTTTTCGATGGAGGCGTCGCTGCGCAAGGTCTACGAGGCCATGCTCATCGACGCGCGCAAACACGCGGTCGAGCTGACGCTTGAGATCGACCACAGCGTCAGCGAGGTAGTGGGCGACTGCGAGCGCATTGAGCAGGTGCTCGTCAACATCATTTCAAACGCCGTGAAGTACACGCCCGAGGGCGGCGCGGTCCGTGTGGAGGCCGAACAGAGCGCCGACGCCGTATTTGTCAAAGTGACCGACAACGGCATCGGCATTCCCAAAGAGGATCTGCCGCATGTGTTCGAGCGGTTCTACCGGGTCGACAAGGCGCGCTCGCGTGCAGCCGGCGGCACAGGTCTCGGGCTTGCGATCGCAAAGGAAATGGTCGAGGCCCACGGCGGCAGCATTGATATCAAGAGCCGACTCGGGGAGGGGACAGAGGTCTTTCTCACCTTTCCCGTACTGCAGCGGATGATCTAGCGCCGCGGGGAGAGTCATTTGAAACGAGAAGTGTTGCGAAAAAGTAAAGAGGCGGCAAAGACCGCCCTGCTGATAGCGCTGATTCTGTCGACCATACTGCTCTCGGGCAAACTGTGGGTGTACGACAGGCTCTACGACGGGAATGCTGCGGCCATTCAGACGATTCAGTCGGTCCTCTCGGCGTTCGGTCTCGACTTTCTCGCCGAGCGGCTCGATGCGCCCGGCTCCCAGAGCGAGGTGACCGACACGCCCGAGCGCTATCTCTACCCGAGCTCGGTGAGTCTGCTCGGCGAGACGCTGCGCTCAACCGCCTATTCAACCGACAGTACGGTGCAGGTCTACCCGGTCATCCGGGAGCTGATCGGCACGCTGATCGCCGGGCAGCCGGCGCAGATTGACACGCCGTTTGAAGAGCTCCTCGAGGGAGAGGGTGTCCTTGTCGACTTCGGAAGATGGATGAGCTTTGATACGCTTGCCGCGCTTTCGGGGGGCGAACGTCCGGTGCGCGACGGACTCGGTGCGCGCCATCTGCTGCTGCGGCCCGAGCAGGACGGCTTACGCTTGTTGGCGCAGGACGACCGCACGGGCGCCGTGTGGGAGTTCACAGGCGGCGTCGAGCAGCTCGAGAGCTTTGAGCAGAATCTGCTCCGCCTGAGCGACTCGGGTCTCTTTCTGCCCGCTACGCTGTATACCGGGGGACAGGGACGCCTCGGCGCGTATGTCTTTCCGAATGCTCAGGGCACTCTGCCGGGGCGTATTTTAATCGAAAACCCGATCTTCGACGGAGAGCTCAACGCGGCCGCCTCCAAGGACGTGCTCAAGGTGTTCGGCTACAACGCCGGCACGCTGCGCCGCGACACCGACCCAGACGGGACGACCATCTATGTGGAAAACTACAGCAGTCTGCGCATCAGCCCCGAGGGCGAGCTGCGCTACCGGGCCTCTCAGATCACCAAGGGGATTCCGGTGTCGCGCTATGTCGGCAAGCAGGACATCAGCGAGTACTCCTACGACGAGGTGCTCCTGGCGGCCTACCGGTTCGTCGACTCATTCCAGTCGGGCATCGTGGGCGGCGACGGGGCCGACCTGCGCTTTACGGAGAGCTGGTTTGACGCGCAGGACAACAGCCTTGTGCTCTGCTTCGACTATGTCAGCGAGGGGATCTCTCTTGAGCTTGTCAGCGGCGGCGTGTCGCAGAGCGCCGTGACGCTTCGCTACCAAAACGGCTATTTTACATCGGCGCAGATGCTCTTTCGAAGCTTCACACAAACCGATGCGGGCAAGAGCGAGCTCCTGCCCGACAAGGCCGACGAACTTCTCGGCCTTGCAGCGGGCGGTCTGCCGGCCGGGTATACCCTTGAGGCGGACTACCGGTTTGACCGGCAGAGCGTCAGCGCGGAGTTTGCCTACTTCGCGCGCCTCGCAGAGAGGAGTGAGCAGTAGTGGAGTGGTCAAAGGTCAAGACCATTTTGATTGTGGTTCTCCTCGTGGTAAATCTCTTCCTCGGGGTGAACATTGTGCGCAGCTACCACGCGCAAAACTATCTTCAGAGGGACTATCTTGAAAACGGCCGCACAGCGCTCAGCGCCCAGGGCCTTGTGCTCGACGATTTCACCATTCCGTCGAAAAAACCGAAGCTCTCGTCCATTCGGGTGGCGGGCGGCCTTGACAGTCTCAAACAGATCGGGTATCTTCTGCTCGACACGGACGAGGCGCAGACGCCCGGGCGGCTGGAACGCGGTGAGACCATCATGGAGAGAGACGGCGCTCTCTTCGCCGTGCGCGGTCAGCACAGCTTTCGCTATGAGGCGAACCGCTCTTTTGGCGAGGACAGCGAGAGTGCGCTTTCAAATTTTTTACAGAGTATTGGCGTTGAGAAAAGAGACTATACTATAGTCAAACAGGATGAGGCGGGCGGTGTCTACGAGCTCGCACAGCTGCTCTCGGGCGCGGAGGTTGCCGACTGCCACATGGTTCTGCGCTTTGATGGAGGAACGCTTTTGGAGGCCAGCGGCACCTGGATTTTCACAGGGGAACTCACCGATGAACCGGCGGAGCTTCTCGACTCGGTGGCGGCTCTGCTGGAGCTCGCCGCGGCGGCGTCCGAGCGGGGCGAGACACTGCGTCCGCTTGAGATGGAGCTCGTCTATGGCTTCACCGAGAGCGCCGGCTTCAACGTGACGACGCTTCACCCCATGTGGCGGGTCGCGTTTGACGGCGGGGTCTGCATGATCGACGCTGTGAGCGGCGGAGTGCGTTTTTCGTAGAGACGGGAAAGTAAGGTTGAGTTTGCCTGTCAACTGTGATACAATAACAATTCGTATAGGGACACAATTAGGATGGTGATTGTTACGCTCGAAAAGTATGTGATTGAAGGCGGGAAACCGCTCTACGGCGACATCCAGATCAGCGGCGCGAAAAATGCCGCGGTGGCGATACTGCCCGCGACCGTGCTCATCGAGGGCGTCTGCCGGATTGAGAACATTCCGAACATACTCGATGTAAAAAAGATCGTTGACATATTGTATCAGATGGGCGCACAGGTAAGGCTCATCAACAAAAATACCATTGAAATTGACACCACCAACATCAAGAACATGGCGCCGCCCTACGACATGGTGCGCAGCATGCGCGCGTCCTACTATCTGCTCGGGGCCATGCTCGGGCGCTTTCACGAGGCGCAGGTGGCCATGCCCGGCGGCTGCAACTTCGGTGTGCGGCCCATCGACCAGCACATCAAGGGCTTTGAGGCCATGGGCGTGTCGGTCTCGGTGGAGCCGGGCGGCCTGATCGACGCGCGCGTCGCCGAGGGCACGCTGCACGGCGGCGGTTCGATCTATCTCGACGTCGTCTCGGTTGGCGCGACCATGAACATCATGCTCGCCGCCGCGCGCGCCGAGGGGACGACCATCATCGAAAACGCGGCGAAAGAGCCCCACATCGTCGACCTCGCGAACTTCTTAAACTCCATGGGAGCGGATGTCAAGGGCGCGGGCACCGACAGCATCAAGATCAACGGCGTCAAGGCGCTTCACGGCGGCACCTACTCGATCATTCCCGACCAGATCGAGGCGGGCACCTATATGGCGCTCGCCGCGGCGACCGGCGGCGAGGTGTCGATCAACAATATTATCCCCAAGCACATGGAATCCATCACGGCGAAGCTCATCGAGATGGGCGTTGAGGTCGAGGAGGGCGACGACTCCATCGTCGTGCGCCGTGATCCGGCAAAACGGCTCGAGCGGGTCAACATCAAGACCATGCCCTACCCGGGCTTCCCGACCGATATGCAGCCGCAGATGGCCATTTTGCTGACGCTCGCCGACGGCATCGGCATCATCACCGAGGGCGTGTGGGACAATCGCTTCCGCTATGTGGATGAGCTCAAGCGAATGGGCGCGAACATCCAGGTTGACGGCAAGATTGCGGTCTTCGAGGGAGTGGATCACCTCATCCCGGCGCCGGTCAAGGCGTGCGATCTGCGCGCGGGTGCGGCGATGGTCATTGCCGGGCTCGTCACAAAGGGCCGCACCGAGGTTGAGGACATCTTCCACATTGAGCGCGGCTACGAGGAAATCGTGGAAAAGCTGCGCGGCGTGGGCGCAGACATCAGAAAGATCACGGTGAACGACCCGTCGGTCATCGGCAAAATCGGATAGGAAACACAGGCAGCGGGCGGCGAGAGCCCCGGCTGCCTTTTCTCTTAGAAGGAGCAAAAACTTGAGATTTGTCACACTCTGCAGCGGGTCCAGCGGAAACGCAACGCTGGTCAGCCACCAAAACACCCACATTCTCATCGACGCGGGCCTCTCGTTTCGCGCACTGAAGACGTCGCTTGCAAAGCTCGGGCTCGAGCCGCGCGATCTCACGGCGCTCTTTTTGACCCATGAGCACTCCGACCATGTGCGCGGCGTGCCCGCCATCGCCGAGAAGACGGCCGTTCCCATCTACGGCCGGCGGGCCTCGCTCGAGGCCGTAGTCCTCGCGAGCGGCACCATAATGCCCGACCGGCTCACAGCGCTCGCCGGCGACGGCAACTTTGAAGCGGGCGAGCTCTATGTGCACCCCTTTGAGACGCCGCACGATTCGGCGGCCTGTGTGGGGTACAGCATTTTCTCACCGGACGGGCGAAAGCTCTCCCTTGTGACCGACCTCGGTTGTGTGACCGAGACAGTGGCCAAGAATCTACATAATTCCGACTTTGTCCTCATTGAGTCCAACTACGACGAGCAGATGCTGCGCACGGGGCGCTACCCGCCCTATCTCAAGCGGCGCATCGCGTCGGACAGCGGTCACCTTTCAAACGCCGCCTGCGCCGAAGTGGTCGAGAGCCTTGTCTGCGGCGGTACGGAGCACTTTGTGCTGGTACATCTGTCGGACAAGAACAATCTGCCGAAGCTGGCGCTCGAGACCACCTGCCGCAGACTGATGAGCCGGGGTGTCCGCCCGGGCGAGGTGACGGTGGACATCGCACCGCGCTTTGAAATGAGCAGGCCGTTTGATTTTTGAAGAGAGAAAAGGAGCACACCCTGGGGTGTGCTCCTCTTTTGTCCGTCAAAGACCGGGGTGGGGTTCATGGCAGAAAGCTGCTGCCAAAGGACACGATTTTCTCGCAGGGGGCGTATTCCGCCTCATAGCATACCTCGTCGATGAAGAGAAACGGGGTGAACGCGCCGATCGTGTGCACGGTGCCGTCCTGAAGCGTCAGGGTGTAGGTGACGAGCTGCCCGGCGTAGTGTTGGCCGCCGTTGCTCTCACGGTAGACGCGCAGCTTTTGAAGCAGCGCGGCGAGCGTCTCGAGATCGGCGGGCTCGGTGAGCTCGGTCGACCACTCCGGCGGCTGAAGCGTCAGATGCACCCCGCGGATCTTGTCGGCGGTGAGCCTGGAAAAGGGCCGCCGTCCCAGAAGAGAGCCAGACACAGCGAGCAGACAGAGCGAGATGGCAAGAAGAGCGAGCAGGATCAGAAGAATGGTTTTTCGTCTCATGGCGGCCTCCTTTTGGCATACGTATGTTAGACAGTTGACACGACGCGGAAAGTTCTTCCGAAAGATTTTTTCAAAGGTTTGCAACATTTGCTTCTCCCGCCGCGTATAAGGGGTGAAAACGGTTCCGGAATTCGTTTGAAACAGAGGGGGATGGCGCGATGGCGATTGTGTGGCGGGCGCAGGAGTTGGTCGAACGCGAGGAAAACCATGTGTACCGCGCGGCGCTTGCGATTTTGAAAAACCGCGAGGATGCCGAGGATGTCACGCAGGAGACGTTCGTCAAGCTCTTTTTGAAGCAGCCGACCTTTGAGAGCGAGACCCACGCGAGGGCGTGGCTGCTGCGTGTGGCAATCAACCTCAGCAAAAGCCGCCTGCGCCTGGTGTGGCGCCGGCGCCGGGAGACGCTGCTCGAGAGCTATCCCGCGCCGGAGCCCGAGAGCAGAGAACTGCTCGAAGCGGTCATGGCGCTGCGCGCGCCCGAGCGCACAGTAGTTCATCTGTATTACTACGAGGGCTATTCAACCGCAGAGATCGCGACGCTGACCGGCAGCCGCGAGTCGACTGTCCGCAGCCGGCTCTCGCGTGCGAGAGCGAGGCTCAGAGCACAGTTGGAAGGAGAGATACCATGAAGAACAATGCCTATGTGACATACATGAATTCCATTGAGGTGGACGGTGAGCTCCACCGCAGACTTCTCGAGGGGGCCGGCGCCGCTCAGCCGCGCCGGCGCCGGCCGCTGCTGCCTGCTGCCGCCGGCCTCGCCGCCGCGCTCGCGCTGAGCTTTGCGATGCTCTGGGCGCCGGGGCTACAGAGCGAACCGCCGTCCGTCGCCGACCCGGCGCCGGGCACCCCCGTACAGAGCGCGCCGCCGGGAGTGCCCGACGACTTTGTAGGCACCCTGCAATTCCCGCGGCAGACGATTGAAACCGACGCCGCCCGGGTTCTTCCGCCGGAGGGATACTTTGAAAGAGAGCTTTCGCGAGAGGAGCTCGAGGAGCTCTTCCCCGTGGGGCTGCCCGCTCTTTTCACAGACAGTTTTGACCCGGCGGTCGCGGGCTATACCGGCCAGGGGGAATTTTACTGCCTGCGCCTTGCGGCGCAGGGTGAGCAGCAGCTGGGCCTCGCGGTATCGCAGTCGGGGTTCACCTGTGGGGTCACGCAGCAGAGCGACGCGGTTCTCTATCGCGGGACATGGGTACAGTGCGGCAGCGACACCGGTGGGGAGCACTGGATTCGCTTTGAGCAGGGCGGCCTCCACTGGGAGATCAGAGCCGCGGGAGAGGACGCCGCGCGGCGGGCGGAGTATCTGCTCGGCGAGCTGCTGCCCGACAATCTGCCCGACGTGCAAAGCCTCCGGGAGAGTGATATTCCCGAGTGGGAGAACCGGGTGCTTACACTCTCCGAGGCGCGCAGCGACGGGCGGTTCGGCAGCTTTGTGCCGCAGCGTGCGCCGAAGGGCTTTTCCTTCGAGTCGGCGCGCCGGTACCGCGACTGGCGCAGCGATGGCCTGAATGTCCTCTACACCGACGGCGGCTACGGCACCTTTGAGCTGAGAGTCCGCGCCGCGAGCGAAGACGACGCCGCCCGCGTACTCGACCCGGAGAAGCGCGAAGCCTACGACACCGGTCTCTATGAGATACCCTGGGCCGATTCGGTGCCGCAGCAGTACGCGGAGAATTTTGACAATCCCGTCTTTCTCGCTCAGGATGTCACAGCGGAGCTTCTCGGCAGACGGATGTACCATGTCGAAGATGCGGGAGACGCCGCGGGCGTCCGGGTGCGGCTCTCCGTTCTACTGGATGACACGCTCGTGGAAGTGAGCGGAAAAGGCCTCGAGCAGGGCGATGCCGTCTCGGTGATCCTCGCTCTGCTGGAAGAGTGAAAACCATTACCTAAATCCATATTTTCCCATCAAATCTCAGAGCGGACCATTTTGTAAAATGGTCCGCTCTCTGTTTGCTAAAAGGCTTTAGTTAAAAATTTAACCAGTGAAAAATGCCGAATTGACCCCAAAATTAGTGATATTGACAAATAAACAGAGAATTATTTTGTGTAAAAAAACAGTGTTCCTGAGCAGAAATCCGTGGTAATATGGAACCAGGCAATTACGAAAACGATAACCTAAAACGATTTCCCGACCGGAGTGAGCCGTGAAAGTGACGATCAAGGACATTGCGGAACAGGCGAATGTCTCGACAGCGACAGTCTCCAAAGTTCTCAACAAGAACGATTTGAGTATCTCCAAGGCAACGCGCGAACGGGTGCTCAAGGTCGTCAAACGCAACAACTACATACCGAACGCCATGGCGAAAGGCCTCAAGAGCCGCCGCTCCAACATGATCGGTTTCATCCTGCCCGATATTACAAACCCCTTTTTCCCGGAACTTGCGCGGGGAATTGAAGACAAGGCCAAAGAGTACAACTTCGGTGTCGTGTTCTGCAACACCGACGACGATCCCGACCGGGAGGGGGAGTGCTTCCGCTTTCTCGGCTCCCAGATGATCGACGGCATCATCTTCGCAAGCAGCCAGGAGGAGAGCTCCTACGACAACGCGCTGCTTCGAAGCGTGCCGGTCGTCATGGTGGACCGCGGCGTCACCATTGCAGATGGGAACGTCGGCAAGGTGTCCATTGATTCGCGAAGCGCCTCCGCCGCCGCGACCCAGCTGCTCGTCGGCTCAGGTTGCCGGAGAGTCGCCTACATCTCGGCGAAGTGCAACACCGCAAACCAGCGCTATCTCGGCTATCTCGGGGCCCTTGAGAAATCGGGCATCAAGGTGGATGAGAGCCTGATCTACCTCGGGGAGTATGATGTGGAGACGGGCCTGCGTGGAACGCAGTGGCTTCTCGAGCAGGGAAGTTTCGACGGAATCGTCTGCGGCAACGACCTCATCGCCGCGGGCGCCATGACCGTCCTCGGGCGAAACGGGCTGAGTGTGCCGGGCGATGTCAAAGTCATCGGCTTTGACAACATCTACCTGTCGCAGCACCTGAACCCTCCGCTGACCACGGTGGAGCAGCCGACCTATGAGATCGGCCGCACGGCGGCGGAGATGCTGCTCGAAAACATCGTCAACGGCGTGCCGCTCTACAGCCGAAAGCTCGACTACCGCATCATCATGCGCCAGACCGTATAAACAGGTTCCTCGCGGGACAGGGAGTCCCGTAAAATAAACTCGAAATCCAAAAAGTGGAGGAGAAATGACATGAGTAAAAGAATTCTCGCATTCCTGTTGGCGACCGTTCTGCTGCTGGCAGTCTTTGCAGGCTGCTCGCCGAAGACGAACGATCCCGGCACAACCGATCCCGGAACGACCGACCCGGACAACCAGGGCGGCGCTGGCGCCGTCGATGGCGGCAGAAGCGAAGACGGAACAGGCAAAGCCTGCCTGATCACTTCCACCGCACGCGGCAACGAGTTCATCGACCTGATCTGGTCGGGCTTCACCGATCTCGAGAAAGAGGGCTGGGAAGTCAAGTGCATCGAGACCTTTGAGACCGCTGAGCAGGCCGAGCAGGTCCGCTCCATGTGCGCCGAGGGCTACAACATCATCTACACCCAGGGCGACGACGTCATGAAGACCGTCCTCGACATGCAGGATGAGCTCACCGACATGTATCCCGACACTTTCTTCATTTTCCTTGACACCTATTCCAAGACCACCATGCCGAACTCCTGCGCGGTCACCATCGACCCGTTTGAGGCCTGCTTCATCGCCGGCTATGTCGCGGCGAAGACCTCTCAGAGCGGCGTTGTCGGCCTGATGCTCCCGCTCGACACCCCGATCATGCAGCGCTTTGAGTACGGCTACTATGCCGGCGCCGACTATGCCAACAACGGCACCGAGATCATCAAGGCATATACCAACGACTGGTCCGATACCACCAAGGGCTACGAGTCCGCGAAGGCTCTCAAGGGCAACAACCCCGACATGGACGTCATGATCCAGGCTGCCTACATCTCCGGCTACGGTGTCATCCAGGCCTGCGCCGAGATGGAGCTGCCCTGCATCGGTGTTGACGACTGGCAGGGCGACATCGACCCGATCGTCTTCTGGAGCGCCATCAAGTCCATGAACGTGGCGGTCTATGAGACAGCTCACATGTGGGCTGAGGGCGACGAGTTCCCGTTCGCGATGGAGTTCGACCTCAACGACGGCGGCTATGCCTATGAGGATGTCGACCTGAAGAACCTCAGCGACGAGCTCGCTGCTGAAGTTGAGCAGCTCAAGGCTGACATCATGTCCGGAACCGTCGACATCTTCGCCGGCGACTACGAGGAGTGGAGAGAGACCAACTTCGACCAGGAAGGCGAATAATCTGCTGACGTAGGTTTGATGTTGAGGGGAGGGGGCAATCCCCTCCCCTCAATTCGCAGATAGAAAATACAACGCAACCGCCAGGGAGGTGCAGGTTTAAGACATGAGTGAAAACGAGTACATCCTGCAAATGAAAAACATCCGAAAGACATTCGGAAAACTGGTCGCCAACGACAACGTCACATTCAATGTGAAAAAGGGGACCGTGCACGCGCTGATCGGTGAGAATGGCGCGGGCAAGAGCACATTGATGAACATTCTCACCTGCATTCACAAACCCGATCACGGTGATATCATCATCAATGGGGAAAAAATGGCGTTTCGGGATTCTCTCGACGCCGCAAGACACGGCATTGGCATGGTCTATCAGGAGTTCATGCTCTTCAAGGATCTGAGCATTGCCGACAACATCATGATGGGCTTTGAGGAGAAGAAGCTCGGCATCTTCCTCGACAAGAAAAAGTCGAGAAAGAAAATTGAAGAGATCTGCGAAAAGTATCACTTCAATATCCCGCTTGACGAAAAGGTCAAGGACTGCCCGGTCGCCATGCTGCAGCAGGTGGAGATCGTCAAGGTCCTCTACAAGGGCGCCGACATCATCATTCTCGACGAGCCGACTTCGGTTCTGACTCCTCAGGGTGTTGAGGGCCTGTTTGATGCAATCCGCTTTCTCACCCAGCAGGGCAAAACCGTCATCTTCATCTCGCACAAGCTCAAAGAGGTCTTCGCCATTGCTGATGAGATCACCGTGCTGCGTGACGGCAAGATCTCGGGCCATGTGCTGCCGAGCGAGGTCAACGAAAACGAGCTTGCCAACATGATGGTCGGCCGCGAGGTCATGCTCCAGTCGAACAAGGTCATGCGCGAGCCGGGTGAGAAGATCCTCGAGGTCAAAAATCTCAGCGTCAAGGACAAGGAGGGTATCCTCCGCGTCAAGAATGTCAGTTTTGACATCAGAGCCGGTGAGATTGTCGGCATTGCGGGTGTTGCGGGCTCCGGCCAGCAGCAGCTTGTCGAGGCCATCTTCGGGGCGCGTGCTCCCGAGCACGGCGCAGAAATCCGCTTCTGCGGGCAGGACATCACCCAGAAGACCTCCCGCGAGCGCCGCTGCATGGGTATGGGCTATGTGCCGCAGGATCGTCTGGGCGCCGGCGGCAACGGCGTTGGAACCCTCTGGGAGAACGCCATCATGGGTTACCATGTGGCCCATGGCTTCAAGAGCAAAGTCTTCCTTGACCGCAAAGAGGTCAATGACTTTTCGAGCCGTGTCATCAAGGAGTTCAATGTCAAATGTCAGAGCCTGAATGACAGACTGCGCAGTCTGTCAGGCGGCAACATCCAGAAACTGATTGTCGGCCGTGAGAGCATTCAGGACAACAAGCTGCTCATCGTCGAGGACCCGACCCGTGGTATTGACGTCGGTGCCATCGAATTTGTGTGGGCAAAGCTTCTGGAAATTGCAAAATCCGGCATGGCGGTTCTGCTCGTCAGCCACGAGCTCAATGAGGTCATGCAGCTGTCCGATCGGATTCTTGTCATCTACAACGGCGAAGTCTCCGACGGCGGCAGATACCAGGAGCTCACGGATAAAGAGATCGGTCTTTTGATGCTGGGAGGTGAACAGGTCCATGCAAGCTAAAGCAAATCAGAGCGGTCTGAACCGCACTGTCAAGAAGTACTTCGGGCCCGAATTCAGAATCGGAGTAGCGCGCTACGTGCTCTCGTTCATTGGTGTTCTGATCGTCGGCTCTCTTCTGATCGCCTCGCAGGGCGAGGACCCGGTTCACGCTGTACAGGAAATCGTCAAGGGCGCGTTCGGCGGCAGGGTTCAGTTCGGCAACACTCTGCGCTGGGCAACCCCCTGTCTGCTGACCGGCGCCGCGGCCATCGTCGCGTTCAAGTCGGGCGTCACAAACCTCGGCATTGAGGGCCAGATGTATGTCGGTGCCGTCACCGCCGGCATCCTCGGCTACATGGTACAGCTGCCGGCCCATCTCCACGCGATTCTCTGCGTGATCTCGGCCGGTATCGCCGGTGTCATCTGGGTCATCATTCCGGCGATCATGCGCCTGTTCTTCAGCATTGACGAGTACGTCACAACCATGATGATGAACTTTGTCGCGACGCTCTTCTGCGACTACATCGTCGTGTGGCATGTTCTGCCGAGCATCGGTGTCACGACCGTCACGGCCGCCACGCCGAACATCCACAAGACTGCGCGCCTGTCGCAGCTGATCAAGGGAACCTCGTCAAGCACCGGTTTCATCATCGGCATCGGCGTCACGCTGCTGGTCTACGTCATCTACAAGTACACCATCAAGGGATATGAGCTCAAGCAGGTCGGCGAGAACCTCAAGTTTGCGCAGACCGGCGGTGTCAACGTGAAAAAGACCTTCATCTCGATCTTCGTGCTCTCCGGCTTCATTGCCGGTATGTGCGGCGGCATCGAGGTCTCCGGCGGCTACTACCGCTATGTGTCGAACTTCTCGACCACGATGGGTTGGGAGGGCATCATGATTGCCAACATCTCCAACCGCAACCCCATCGCGCTGATCTTTGTCTCGCTGGTCTGGGGTGCTCTCAAGACGGGAGCCATGGCCATGGAGCGTGCGACAACGCTCAATCGCCTGACGGTCAACCTGCTGCAGATGATCTTTGTTCTGCTCGTGTCGATCGACTATGAGGGCATTGCAAACCACTTCAAAGACAGAAAGAGAAAGAAAATGGAAGCCAAACAGTTTGCCATGCAGGGAGGTGCTCAGTAATGTTTTGGGATGTTGTTATGACCTGTCTGAGCCCGATCACGTTCGCAGCGGCGCTTCGCCTGTCCTGCCCGCTGATCATCGGCTCCATCGGCGGCTGCTTCAACGAGAAGATCAGCACCGGAAACATCGCCTACGAGTGCTTCATGCTGACCGGCGCTTTCTTTGCCGCCTACGGCAGCTACCTCACCGGCAACCCCTATATGGGCTCGCTGATTGCCATTCTGTCGGGTCTCGTACTCGCGGCGATCTACGGAATCCTCGTCTATCACCTCAACTGCAACGCGATGATCGTGTCGGTTGCGTACAACAACGGCGCCTGGGCGCTGACCACGCTGCTTCTCGTCACCGTCTGGGGTGTCAGAGGCAACTTCACCGACCCGTCCATCGTCAGCTACAATACCATCACCTTTGACTTCTTGAAGAATATTCCGATTCTTGACACCCTGTTCAACAACAACATCGGCATGGTCTACTTCGCGTTTGTCTTCGCGGTCATCGGCGGCATCGTCATGTACAAGACGCCCTTTGGCCTGCGGCTGCGCGGTGTGGGCAGCAACCCCGATGCGGCGCAGACTGCCGGCATCAGCGTGAGAAAGTACCGCTGGATCGGCCTGCTGATCATGGGCGCCTCGATGGGCCTTGCGGGCTCCTACCTGCCGCTGAGCGGCCTTTCGATGTTCACCGAGAACATGACCCGTGGCCGCGGCTTTTTGTGCCTGACCGCCATTCTCGTCGGCAAGGCCGACCCGTTCAAGACGACGCTGGTCGCGATACTCTTCGGCTATTCGACATCCATGACGCTGGTTCTGTCCACCTTTGGCCTGCCGACGCAGATCATGAATATGGTGCCCTATGTCATGGTGCTGGTTGTGCTTCTTGTCGCGGGCATGCGCAACTTCAAGGGCACGGCTGAGATCAGCGGCGACACCATTTGATGTGAGAGAGGAGATCACCATGCTCAAACAGGAACTGGTCAAAATCGAGCGTGACAGCTACATCTACCGCGTCGTGCACCGCATCATGGAGGGCGACTGCCAGATGAATCACGGACCCGAGCTCGTGACGGTTGGCCCACTGCTCGCGCAGAAGTACTGCGTGACAAACGCGATGTACTACGAGTTCATCCGGGAGAGCGGCTACCAGCCGAAGAATCCCGTCAATTACTTAAAGCACTGGGAAAACGGCAAATACCGCCCGGGGCAGGAGGATCTGCCAGTGGTCAACATCTCGCAGGACGACGCGCGCGCCTATGCCGAGCACTACGGCATGCGCCTGCCGACCGAGGCCGAGTGGCAGTACCTCGCCGCCGGTCCCGCCCATCTGAAGTACCCCTGGGGCAACAATAAGGAATACGCCCGCTGCAACGTCTACGGCGAGCAGCTTGAGAGGGTGGACAGCCACCCCGAGGGCGTGTCTCCCTTCGGGCTCTACAACATGTGCGGCAACGTCTGGGAGTTCACCGCCGACTGCATGCACGACCACGCTCCCGGCCACGAGGACGACCACCGCTTCATCGTGCTGCGCGGCGGCTCCTACTACACCGCGCCCGACTACTGGCATGCCGAGGGCGGCGCTACGCCCAACGACTACCATCTGAAAGTCCATCAGCTCGGCGACGCGATGAACCGCTACGAGACCGTCGGTTTCCGCTGTGTAAAGGAGTGTGACTGACGATGCTGAAACATGACACCGCCAAAAAGACAATCACTCTGCAAAACAACACCCTGCGCGTGACGGTCGGCTATGCCGACGGCGTCACGTTCGAGGAGCTCTCCAACGTCAAGGCCGGCGGGGAGCAGAACTGCGGCCGCGAGGCGTTCTGTCTGTCAATTTACGGCAAGAACTACACGAGCAGGGACTTCACCGTTGTCGATGTCACGACGGCGCAGGACCGGGTGATGGAACTTGCGAGCTTCCTGCTCGAGCTCAAGGAGGAGGGACTCAAGCTCAAACTCCACCTGATGAACGACGGCAGGGACACCATCACCGTGCTCTACCAGGTCTACGACAGCTACAAGCTGGGCGTGCCGTCGGTCTGCAAGCTGCACATGCCGCTTCTCGCTCAGCTGCAGATGACCGACCGCGACACGAAGTACTATCCCGCGGGCGCCGTGAAGACGCCGGACGGGGAGAATGTGCTGCTGCCGGTGCGCGAGCTCTTCTACAGCACCGACGTCATCCTGCCTCTGGTGGTCTGTGACAGCGAGGAGCACTACGGCTTCTCGGTGCAGTTCCCGGTGGTCAGTGACCTGACCGATACGGGTGCGGCGCAGAACATCAACAGCATCCTGCGCACCATCGCCAATGAGAGCGACCTGCGCGATCACGAGATTCAGATCAACCCCGACGCCTCTTTCAACGACACCGTTGAGATGCGCATTGTGGGCCTCTCAAACGGCTGGCCCGAGGCCTTTGACCGCTGCCGCGACTACTGGGCGGCGAACTACGACTTCGCGGAGTACGAGCGCGAGGATCTCAAGTGGTTCAACGACTGCGTGGTACACAACTTCACATTCCTCTACGGCAGCGAGGGCTTTGACCACGAAAAGCAGAAAATCGACGTCGAGAGTCTGCTCAAACAGGGCGAGGACTTCGGCGGCTACGACACCGTGACCATCTGGAACCAGTATCCGCGCCTGGGCATCGACAAGCGCTCCCAGTGGGATTTCTACGATGACTTCCCCGGCGGGCGGCCGGCGTTGCGCAAGGCGGTCGACGAGTTCCACGCGGCGGGTGTGCCGGTCTTTCTGCCCTACATCCCGTGGGATCGCGGCATGAACGAGAGCACGGAGAGCATGGGCGACGAGTTCGCGCGCATTGTCGCCGACACCGACGCCGACGGCTACCAGCTCGACACCATGAAAGATCTGCCCTACTCTTACCGCAAAAAACTCGACAAGGTGAAACCCGGACTCGTGCTCACCACGCAGAGCCACCCGATGAAAAAGCACCCGATCGAGTTTATCACCACCTCGTGGGATGAGTTCTGGTACACCGATCCCATGCCCGAGGTCGATGTCTTCCGCTTCATCAACCCGCGCCATCTGGCGCCGGTGATCTCGCGCTGGCTGCGCCTGGAGGACAAGGACGTTCTCATCAAGCGCGTCGAGTTCGGCGCGGCGCCGATTGTCATCTGGCAGGATATCTTCGGCCGCTGGATGCCTTTCAACGACGCGCAGCGCGCCGAGATCAAGCACTGGAAAGAGACCTATCTCAAATACCGCGCAATCTACCAGGGGCTCAAGCCCATTCCGCTCTATCCGACCAAGGTCAAAAACCTCTACTGCAACCTCTTTGTGGGGGATGCCGGCGAGGGACAGATCTACTCGTTCTACAACGATTCGGATGAGGAACTTCATGTAAAAGATCTTCCGGTTTACCTTTACGAGGGTAAGAAGGCCGAGGTCATCCTCGGAGTCGGCAGCGCCACGATCGCTGCCAACAAACTGAATGGTACCGTCGCGCCGGGGGCGGTCGTGCATGTTCTGGTAAAATAACGTGACACAGACCCCCAGGGGCGATGGACGCCCCTGGGGGTTTTGTTGTCCCGTGGGAAGAGAGGAGTCAACATGAAGCACTTTGCTCAAAAGGATCCCTTTGGCAGCTATGTCGCGCGCATCTACTACGAGTGGTGTCAGGCCCGCGACGAGGGCAGGCGCGTGGAGGAGCTCGAGGAGCTCTGCCGCGCCATGCAGGAGAGTTTTTCCCTTGACGATCCGGCGCCCGCCGCGGGCTACCGCGAGCTTGCCGCCGCCGTGGGCCGCTATCTGACGGCGGCCCCGGTCTATGACGACTACCCCTACAGCGAGCCGTCCGACTACGGCGAAATCGCCGCGCAGAGTCCGGGCGGTGCCGAAAAGCCGGCGCTGCCGCCGCGCGGGGAGCTGCGCGACCGTGTGGCCGGCGCGTGGACCGGCCGCGTCGCGGGCTGTCTTCTCGGAAAACCGCTTGAGTTTATGAAGCGAAGCGCCGTCTGCGGCGTGCTGCGCGAGACGGGCAACTACCCCGTGACCCGCTACGTCTCCTCGGCGGAATTCACCCCTGAGATGCGCCGCCGCCTGCGGCTGAAGACCGGAGTGCCCGAGCAGCCGTGGATCGATGAGATCGGCGATTTTGCGCCGATAGACGACGACACCAACTACACCGTGCTCAACCTGAAGCTCCTGCTGACCTTTGGGCGGGACTTTGCGCCGAACGACGTGCTCTACGCCTGGCTCAACTGGATGCCGGCGGGAATCGTCGCCACCGCCGAGCGTGTGGCCTACCAAAATGCGGCAAACGGCATTTTGTACCCCGAGAGCGCGGTGCACCAGAACCCCTATCGCGAGTGGGTGGGCGCGCAGATTCGCGCCGAGGTCTTCGGCATGGTCAACCCCTGCGACCCGCACGCGGCGGCCGAGATGGCCTGGCGCGACGCCTGCATCTCCCACACGAGAAACGGCATCTACGGCGAGATGTTCACCGCGGCGCTGGTGGCGCTTGCCATGGGCGGCGGCAGTGTGCGTGAGCTCATCGAGGGCGCGCTGCGGGAAATCCCGGCCCACTCGCGCTTTGCCGAGTGTGTGCAGACCGTGCTCGGGTGGTATGACGAGGGCCTGAGCATGGAACAGGCGGCCGACCGGATTCACAAGACCTATGACGAGAACAACCTCTACGACTGGTGCCACATCCTGCCGAACGCCATGATCGTGACGGCAGCGCTGCTCTACGGCGAGGGCAGCTTTGAGCAGGCGCTGCACTGCGCCATGCTCCCGGCGTTTGACACCGACTCAAACGGCGCCGTTGTGGGCGCCGTCATGGGGGCGATGCTCGGCGAGCGGAGGATCCCCGCCTACTGGGGGGAGACGTTCCACCGCCGGATGGCAAGCTCGGTGTCAGGCTATGAGCTCATGGAGATCGACGAGCTGGCAGAGCGCACCATGGCCGTCATCGAGGGCAATTTCACACCCGACGAAAAGATCAGAAAACGCTACGACTACACAGAAGAATTTGACTGAGGAGGAGAACCATGATCAAACAGCAGACCGTCAGAGTGGAACGCGCAGGCTATATCTACCGCGTGATGCACCGCATCATGGAGGGCGACTGCCAGATGGAGCACGGGCCGCTCTATGTCGAGATCGGCCCGCTTGAGGCGGACAAGTACTGCGTGACAAACGCCATGTACTATGAATTTTTACAGGAGAGCGGCTACCGGCCCGCAAATCCCGAGAACTTTCTCAAGCACTGGGAAAACGGCAGGTATAAGGCGGGCGAGGAGGATCTGCCGGTGGTCAACGTCTCGCAGGACGACGCGCGCGCCTACGCGGCGCACTACGGCAAGCGCCTGCCGACCGAGGCCGAGTGGCAGTATCTCGCGGGGGGACCCCAAAAGCTGCTGTGGCCCTGGGGCAACGAGAAAGACTACGACAAGTGCAACGTCTACACCGAGGGCCTCGTACCGGTCGACGCCCATCCCGAGGGCGTGTCGCCCTTTGGGCTCTACAACATGTGCGGCAATGTATGGGAGTTCACCGACGAGTGCATCCACGACCATGCGCCCGGCCACGACGACGACCACCGCTTCATTCTGCTGCGCGGCGGCAGCTATCACCTGGCACCCCACTACTGGCACGCCGAGGGCGGCGCTATCATGAACAACAGCCACCTGAAAGTCCATCTGCTCGGCGCCGCCATGGACCGCTACGAGACAGTTGGCTTCCGCTGCGTAAAGGAGGTCGAGTAAGATGCTGAAATTTGACGCTGCAAACCAGACGTTTACCATGCAGAACAACACCCTGCGCACCACTGTGGACTTCTCACAGGGCGGTGTCATCCGCGAATTTTCAAACATCGCCGCTGGAGACGTGGTCTCGAACCGCGACCGGGAGCTCTTTGTGCTTGAGATATACGGACAGGAGTTTACAAGCCGCGACTTTGCCCTTGTGAGCGCCGAGGCGCACGAGGATGAGACCGAGGAGCTTGTCACGCTCCTCTTTGAGAATGCGCAGCAGGCGCTTCGGGTGCGGGTGCACTTCATCAGCGACCGGCGCGACTCCATCCGCGTGCTCTACCAGGTGCGCGACGACTACAGAGACGGCGTGCCGTACGGCTGCCGCTTCAAGGCGCCGCTGCTCAGTGAGATCGAGTATCTCGGCGAGGGCGACACCCTGCTCCCTCCCGGTTGCCAGTTCCGCAACAGAGACGGCAAGAAGATCATCATGCCGGTGCGCGACTACCAGTACAGCTCCGACATCCGCCCGCCGCTGGCGCTGCTCGGGCCGGACGGCGAGGCGGGCTTCTCGGTCGTGTTCCCGTCGCTGAGCGACCTCAACAACGACGGTTCCTCCCAGAACTCAAACCGGCTGCTCGCCATGTATGAGACCGTCGATCAGATCCGCGCGGGCTGGGTCACCATCGCGCCCGACCCGTCGTTCAACGATACGGTCGAGCTGCTGGTCACCGGCGTCCGGCGCGGCTGGGCCGAGATCTTTGACCGCTACCGCTCCTACTGGGCGACGCCCTATGACTTCGGCGAGTACGACAAGCAGGATCTCAAGTGGTTCAACGAGTGCGCCGTGCACAATTTTGTCGACTTCTACGGCAGCGAGGGCTTTGACCACAAGACCATGACGGTCGACGTCGACGGGCTTCTCAAACAGGGCGAGGAATTCGGCGGTTACGACACCGTGACCATCTGGAACATGTATCCGCGCCTCGGTGTCGACAAGCGCACCCAGTGGGACTTCTACGACGACTTCCCCGGCGGGCGCCGCGCGCTTCGCGAGATGGTCGACAAGTTCCACGAAAAGGGCGTCAAGGTCTTTCTGCCCTACATCCCGTGGGACCAGGGGCCCGAGGAGACCACCGAGTCGATGGGCGACGAGTTTGCGCGCATCACCGCCGACACCGACGCCGACGGCTGGCAGCTCGACACACTCTACAGCCTGCCGCTGTCTTTCCGCGAGAAGTGCAACAAAATCCGCCCGGGCATTGTGATGACCTCGCAGTTCCACCCGACCAAGAAGCACCCCATGGAGATCCTCACCACCTCCTGGGACGAGTACTGGCGCTTTGACGCCATGCCCGAGGTCGATGTGCTGCGCTTTGTCAACCCCATCCACATTGCGCCGATGATCTCGCGCTGGGCGCGCTATGAGGACAAGACGAGGCTGATTCACCGCGCCATGTTCGGCGCCGAGCCGATTGTCATCTGGCAGGATATCTTCGGCCGCTGGATGCCCTTTGCGGACGACCAGAAAGAGATGATCAAGACCTGGAAAGCCTGCTATCTCAAGCATCGTCTGATCTACCAGGGCAGACGGCCGATTCCGCTCTACCGTGTCGAGGGGGAGAACCTCTACTGCAACGTCTTTGCCAGCGACGACGGGACGGGCACGATCTACTCGTTCTACAACGACTCGGCGGCGCCCGCGCAGGGCAGCGTGAAGTTCTGGAAAGACAACCACACCGGCGCCGAGGTGGTACTCGGCTCGGGTGAAGCGGCGAATACCGGCGACGGGCTTGCTGTGACCGTACCGGCGTTCGACGTGGTTCATGTACTGGTCAGATAAGAGAGAAGACGCCATGCGGCTTTGCCGCATGGCGTCTCGCTTTTCAGCGGCGCTGGAATCTGGTAAGATAGAGGGGGAGGGATGATATGGAACTTCGGGTTCTTCGGTATTTTCTCATGGTTGCCCGTGAAGAGAACATCACGAGAGCGGCTCAATTTCTGCACCTGACACAGCCCACTCTCTCGCGGCAGCTCGCGGCGCTCGAGCGGGAGCTTGGCGTGAAGCTCTTCCGGCGCAGCAACCACAACATCGTTCTCACCGAGCAGGGAATGCTGCTCAAGCGCCGGGCGCAGGAGCTCATCTCGCTGGCTGACAAGACCGAGCGGGAGTTTCATCAGGCCGAGAGTCTCGGCGGTGAGCTCGCCATCGGCAGCGGCGAGCTGCAGAGCACCCATCTGCTCTCGGAGCTGCTCGCTGCCTTTCACCGGGAGAATCCGCTGGTGCGCTTTGAGATCTACAGCGGCAACGCCGACAACATCAAAGACCGCATTGAGAGCGGCAATCTGGACCTTGGGCTGCTGCTCGAGCCGGTCGACATCGGCCGGTACGACTTTGTGCGCATGCCCGGGCGGGAGCAGTGGGGCGTCCTCGTCAGCGAGGACTCGCCCCTTGCGCAGCAGCAGGCCGTCGGGCCTGAGCTCCTCGCGGGGGAGCCGCTGATCTTTTCCCGGCGGGAACTGGTGCAGCATGAACTGCTCAACTGGTTTGGCCCCTATGCCGATCAGATCACAACCACGGCGAGCGGCAATCTGCTCTACAACATGGCCGCCCTTGCCAGAAGCAGGTTGGGCGTTGTCATGTGTCTGAGGCTCGACTGCCGCTACGAGGGGCTGCGCTATGTGCCGCTCTCGCCGCCGCTGACCTCCGGCACCGTACTGGTATGGAAAAAGGCACAGACACTCTCGCCGACCGCACAGGCTTTTATCCGCCATACAAAGAAATATTTAAAAAGCATTTCTGATGATTCAATATAAGTATTGGACATTTCTTATGGACGGCATTACAATAGAGGCGTCCCCGAGAGGGGGCGCCTATTCTGTCTTGAAAGGCGGCGTATGACCATGGAGCAGGCGAACGAAGCTTACGGCATCCCCCCGGCCATTCTCCGGGAGTATGAGAGACTGGCTGCGTGTAAGGCGCAGAGGAGGGGCATGGCTGCGCAGGAGTATGACGAGCGCGACCTCGAGCGGATGAGTCTGATGATGACGCTGCACGACATCGGGTTTACCGCCGGACAGGTGGAGACCTATATGCGTCTGCTGCTGCAGGGCGATGACACGGCGCACGAGCGGCTTCGCATGCTCAATGACAGACGCCGCTGCACGCTGGAGGAAATTCACCTCAGAGAGCGGCAGATGGACCGACTTGACTATCTCAGACACGAGATGCGTAAGACAGAGAACAAACACAGACAGGAGTGAAGCAGATGAAAAGTATGGTTGTCTATTACACCTGGTCGGGGCGCACGAGGGCAATGGCAGAGCTCATTGCCGCGCAGACCGGGGCGGAGCTTTTGGAAATTCAGCCGGAGATCCCCTACACGAGCGACTACCATGCCGTGGTGGAGCAGGTGAAAAAGGAGATTCGAGAGGCAGCGCCCTGTCCCATTCGGGCCGCGGCATGCGATCCGGCGCAGTACGACGTATTCTATCTCGGAACCCCCATCTGGTGGGGCACTGTGGCTACGCCGCTGGCCACATTTTTAAGGGAAAAGAATCTCGCCGGCAAGATTGTCATGCCCTTTTCCACCCACGGGGGCGGCGGCAAGGGCCACGCGGACCGCGATATACAGAAGCTGTGCGCCGGAGCCGATGTCAGGCGGATGTATACGGCCTACGAGGGCGGCGGCAGCAAGGCCGCAGACGAGATTGCAGCCTGGATTGGTGAAAATCTGGGTGAACGGGAGGGCCGCAGATGAAGAGATGGCTGAGCCTGCTTATCGCATGTATTCTTGTGCTGTCGCTTTCTGCGTGCGCGCCTGCGCAGCAGCCGGCACCCGAGGGGCAAGAGCCGCCCCAAGACAACACCCCGTCCACCCCCGAGCCGGAGCAGACGCCAGACGATGAGCCGCAGGGCGGCGGAATACTCATTGCCTACTTCTCCTGCACGGGCAACACCAAGTCGGTGGCCGAGCTTCTCGCACAGGCTTCGGCGGGCGATCTGTACGAGATCGTGCCCGAGCAGCCCTACACGGCTGAGGACCTCAACTACAACGACGCAGACAGCCGCGCCAGCCGGGAAAACGACGATCCCGCCGCCCGGCCCGCTCTGTCGGGAAGCGTGGAGAATCTGGAGGATTACGATGTGATCTTCCTCGGCTATCCCATCTGGTGGGGCGAGGCACCGCGCATCATCAGCACGTTCCTTGAGAGCCATGACTTCGCCGGAAAGACCATTGTGCCGTTCTGCACCTCCGCCAGCAGCGGTATGGGGGACAGCGCCGAGAATCTGCGCGCTCTCTGCTCCGACAGCACCACCTGGCTCGACGGCCGCCGCTTTGGCGCCAGCGCCGGCGAGGAAGAGGTGGCCGCCTGGTTTGAGAGCCTCGCGCTCGTCGAAAGAGGGGGAGAGGCACAGTGAACTACCATCTGACTGATCCGGAGTTTATGGAGAGCTTTGCGCACTTTGCCCTCGACGAGGTCGTTCACGAGCCGGGGCAGGAGCTGCCCGGCGACACCCGCCATCTCGCCATTCTGGCGGCGCTCATCGGCTGTCAGGGGGTGGAGACCTACCGCGCCGTGCTGCCCCGCGCACTCGACTGCGGCCTGACTCCCGTCATGGTCAAGGAGACGGTCTATCAGGCAGTCGACTATCTCGGCATGGGCAGGCTCCTGCCGTTTCTGGCTGCGACAAACGACGTACTGCTTGAGCGCGGTGTCAGCCTGCCCCTCGAGGGACAGGCCACCACCACGCCGCAGAATCGTCTGGAGCGGGGCGTTGAGGCGCAGGCTGCGATTTTCGGTGACGGCATGCGGCAGGCCTGGAAGTCGGGCCACATCAACCGCTGGCTTGCGGCAAACTGCTTTGGTGACTACTACACCCGCGGAGGGCTCGATCTGCGCCAGCGTGAGCTGATCACATTCTGCTTTTTGGCGGCGCAGGGCGGCTGCGAGCCGCAGCTCACCGCCCATGCACGGGGCAATATGAATCTGGGCAACGACCGGGACTTTCTGATTCGGGTGGTCTCTCAGTGTCTGCCCTATATCGGCTATCCGCGCAGCCTGAATGCCATTCGGTGCGTCGAGCAGGCCGCGCAGGAAATGGAAAAACAGACGGGAGGAAACAACATGTCAAAAGAGAAGACACTCTTCGGCACAGGGGGGCCAAACGATGCCTACGCAAAATATTTTACCGGCCAGAGCTATCTGAATCCTCTGACATCGGCGGGAGTTTCCATATGCAATGTCACCTTTGAGCCCGGCTGCCGCAACTTCTGGCACATCCACAGAGCGGCGGCAGGCGGCGGTCAGATTCTGCTCTGCACCGACGGGCGCGGCTGGTACCAGGCGTGGGGCGAACCCGCGCGCGAGCTGCACCCGGGCGATGTGGTCGCCATTCCCGCCGGGGTGAAGCACTGGCACGGCGCGGCAAAAGACAGCTGGTTTTCCCACCTCTCGGTGGAGGTGCCGGGAAGCGACACGAAAAACGAGTGGCTGGAGCCGGTCGAACAGAGCGAATACGACAAGCTGCCATAATAAAAGGCCGGCGCGCCGTCTGGCGCGCCGGCCTTTTATTCCGGTGGGATGATACCGAGCTCCATTTTGCACTTGAGAATGCGCAGAACCGACTCGTCGATTCGCTGTTCGGTGATTTCGCCCGAAGCCACCGCGTCGAGTACGGCGGGAATCTGGGTTTCAAAGTCCGTACAGCAGAGCAGATCGTTTCCCGCAAGCACCGCGAGCACAGCCGCGCGCTCATCGCTAACAAGCTGGCGCACCCCGTCCATTGCGAGGTCGTCTGTGACGATGACGCCGGAAAAGCCGAGCTCCTGCCGCAGGATCTCATGCACGCGGGCGGACAGCGAGGCAGGAAGTTCCCCGTCCATGCTCGCGACGATGTTGTGCGAGACGAGCACCATGTCCGCCCCGGCGGCGATGCCCGCCTCGAAGGGCAGAAAGTTGCTGTCGGTGAAGACCTCATAGGGCCGCTCGTCATGGGCGACGCCGGTGTGGGTGTCAGCGTTGCTGCCATAGCCCGGAAAGTGTTTGAGCACACTGCCCATACCCCGCCCGCGCATGGCCGTGACCACGGTTTCGACATACTGCGCCGTCTCAGAGGCGTCTGCGCCGAACGAGCGCGGGTAGATGAAGTCCCCGGGGTCTGTGCTGATGTCACACACGGGGGCAAAGTTGAGATTGATTCCAAGCGAGGCGAGAAGTTCGCACTTTTCGGCGGCATCCTGAGCCACGGCGGGGAAGCCGCCGGCGGCATACACCTCCTGTGGAGAGGGGAAGGGCTCCTCGCGAAATTCCGGGTAGCGGCTCACTCGGGTCACCGTGCCGCCCTCCTCATCCACCCCGATGAACAGGGGCGTCGCCGCCGCGCGCTGGTAGCTCTGGATGGTCTCGGTCACCTGTTCGGGCGTGCGGGCCCTGAAGTCGCGCGCGAAGAGAATGTAGCCGCCGAGATGCCAGCGCGCCGCTTTCTCCGGCGCCTCTTCAAGAGGGCACCGGGCGATGAAGAGCTGGCCGACCTTCTGCTCGAGCGTCATCTCATTGAGCAGCGCGCGGGCCCGATCGTCCGGGGTCGGTTCCGGCTCCGGTTCGACGGGCGCGGGGTCCGGCTGTCCATCGGAGACGGCGTCGTCCGGCGGATCGGCGGCGGTGGGCTCAAAGAGCGGGCGCAGCGCAAAAAAAGTGGCGGCGAGCACAGCGGCGGCGCACAGAAGAGCCAAAATGTGCGGCGCGTTTGTTCTACGTCTTCGGCGCATGGCGGTCCCCCTGACTGTGAGCGCGTTCTCCGGAATCCGAGAAGCGCTTTTCCATGTGATAGTTCGTCAGAACCTGCCCGCGCCGGGGAACCTGCTGTTCGCGCACGATCCGGTAGCCGCGCCGCTCGAAGAAAGGGCGCGCCGTGATGGAGGCGTCCACCGTGACCGAGCGGTGCCCGCGCGAGCGTGCGAGCGCCTCGAGCTCATCGCAGAGCTGAGAACCGATGCCGCGGCCGCCATAGCCGCAGCGCACATAGAGGCGGTCGAGGTAGCCGCCGTCGAGATCGGCAAAGCCGACGGTCGTGCCGTCTTCCAGCGCGACGAGCGTGTCATGTTCCGCCAGGGAGACAGCCCAGGCGCTGCGGTCCAGCTTCTCCGGCGCCCAGGCGTCGAGCTGGTCCGGGGTGTAGTCGCCGGCGCAGACGCAGTGCACCGTCTCACGAAAGAGCCCGAGCAGCTCGTCGAGATACCCGGGGCGGTAGGGGGTCAGAATAACAGCCATAGCAAAAATCCTCCGTACCGAAAGCATACCATGAGAAAGCGGGCCGCGCAAGTGCGCGGCCCGCAGTGTCTGTGCCGGTTTTAAAAGGCCTCGGGAAAAATCTGATGTGTGCCGTCAAATTTGACTTCGATCAGGCAGGGCCGGTTCATGGCCTTGGCGCGCGTCACAGCGGGCGCAATCTCATCGGCGCGGTTGACGACAATGGCCTCGCAGCCAAAGCCCCGGGCGACAGCCGCGTAGTCGAGCGCGTCGGGCGGGGTGAGCATGGTGCCGATGTTCGGCCCGGCGCCGAACATATGGTCCTGCTCAAGGCGGATCAGGCCGTAGGCCCCGTCGTTGATGACGATGACAATGACCGGCAGATTTTCGCGCACCAGAGTCTCAAGCTCGCCGACCGTCATGCCGAGCGCGCCGTCGCCGAGAAAGGCGATGGTGGTCATGTCGGGCCGCGCGACCTTGGAGCCGATTGCCGCGGGGATGCCAAAGCCCATATTGCCGAAGTTGAAAGCCTTGTTGTAGACGGTGCCTTTGCACATTTTGAGCCGGTGCGTCCAGATGACGCAGGTGCCTGCGTCACAGGTGATGGAGGTGTTGCCGTCAATCACCTTGGAGAGCTCGTCCATCACGGCGAGAGGCGCCGCGGGGGAGGCCGTGGCATCGCTCATGGGACTTTCGGCGAGCTCGCGCTCACGCGCGTCGCGCGAAGCCTTGCGCTCCTCGAGAAAGGCGCGGCGCTCGGCGTCGTTGCGGCTGACGGTCTTCTCGAGCGCCGCATTCAGCAGCCCCAGCGTCAGCTTGCAGTGGCCGACAAGGCCCAGTCGCGTCGGATACTGGCGCGCGATCTGTTCGGGCTCGATGTCAATCTGCACAATGTCGGGCATTTTCAGCGCCCAGCGGGCGGTGGTGCCGGCCGAGAGGCTGGACCCCACGACGAGCACGCAGTCGGCCGCCTCGAGCGTTTCGCGGGCGAGACGGGTCGCCATACGGGTGCGCGCGCCAAAGGAGTGCTCGTCGTCGGTCGGGAAGACCGATATGCCGTTGTGGGTGGTGACGACCGGCGCGTGCAGAAGCTGCGCGGCCCGGAGAAGCTCATCGGTGGCGTGATCCATCTTGGCGCCGCCGCCTGCGAGAATGGCGACCTTTTTGTAACCGCTGAGAATGTCCGCAGCCTGTTCAATCAGCCCGGGCGCGGGCACATACTGCGAGGTCGTGCGGGTCAGCGAGGGGTCCATGGGCTCATAGTCCACCTCTTCGCTCTCGAGCGCGTCGCGGAAGCAGTCGACCACGACAGGCCCGCGGCGCCCGCTCATCGCCACGCGGTAGGCCTCGCGCACCGCCCACGGGGCGACAGAGGCCTTGCGGATGGCAATGTACTTTTTGCAGATGGGCTTGAAGATGTCGCCGTGGTCGACCTCCTGCACATCGCCGCGGCCAAAGTCCTGACTCTTGTTCTGGAAGACAAAGGCGATCATGGGGCTGCCGTCGCGCAGCGCGCCGCCCATGGCGGTGAGAAAGTTGGTGGCGCCGGGGCCGGTGGTCGCAAAGCAGACGCCGGGCTCGCCGGTGACGCGGCCGTAGTTGTCGGCCGCGGCGCAGGCCGCGTTCTCGTGCCGCGTCGCAATGACGCGCACATCCGTGCCGATAAAGGAGTTCACAACCGAGAGCATCTGGCCGCCCGGCACCTCGAAGACCGCCTTGCAGCCCTGCTCGATGAGCGTCATGGCAACTGCTTTTCCGCCTGTCATTTTCATAGAGAATCCCCCTTTTTTGCCGGCCGGCCGATGCCGCCGCGGCAAGGTCTGCTGCAGAGCGCTCGGGGCGCCCTGTGCTCTTAAAAAAAGTGTACCGCTTTTTTACACCCGCCGCAAGCGGGTTTTTGCCGGAATTTTAAAAAGGGCGGGAAACCGAGGTTTCCCGCCTTTTGGGCAGTGTGAATCAGTATGCCTCCGGGAAGACCGAGTCGGTCTGGCCGTCGGTGATGATGTTGATGAAGAAGGGCTTGTCGGCCTTTTTGGCTTTCTCGACGAGAGCCGGCAGCTCCGTGATCTTGTCGATGGTGACCGCCTCGCAGCCGAGCGCGCGGGCAGCGCCCTCGTAGTCGCAGACATGGCTGATGTTGGTGCCGAGATTGTGGCCCGGGCCGTACATGTGGTCCTCCTCCTGCTTGATCAGGCCGTACTGGCCGTCGTTCATGTGCAGGACGATGATGTTGGCTTTCTCGCGGGCGGCAGTCTCAAGATCGGCAAGGCTCATGCCGAGCTCGCCGTCGCCGAGCAGACAGAAGACATCCTTGTCGGGCTCGGCCAGCTTGCAGCTGATGGCCGCCGGCAGGGCAAAGCCCATGGCGCCGAAGTTGACAGGCTTGAAGTAGCGCGTGCCCTTGGGCAGCTGCAGAATCTGAGACCAGATGCCGCTGTTGCCGGCTGCGGCGCAGACGATCGAGTTCTCGTCGATGAGTTTGTTGAAAGTCAGCATATAGGCGACCGGACGCACTGGGGAGGCGTTGACGTCGGCGCGGTCGCTCTCGCGCAGTTTCTTCCAGTAGGCGGCTTTCTTCTCGAGCACGCCGGCATAGTATTTCTCACGCTCAGCGTCGTTCTCGGCGACGACTTTCTTGACCGCGTCGATCAGCAGCCGCAGCGTTGCCTTGCAGTTGCCGACAAGGCCGGCGACAACCGGGTAGTGGCGGCCGATCTGCTCGGGCTCGATGTCGATCTGGATGATGTCGTTGAGCTTGAGAGCCCATCTCGACGTGGTGGAGGCGGACAGGGAGGAGCCGCACACCAGCACGCACTCGGTGTACTCGAACACCTCGCGGGCAAGGGAGCCGGCGAAGCGGGTGCGAACGCCCAGGGCGTGCTCATCGGCGGTCGGGTAGACCGACATGCCGTTGTGGGTGGAGACGACCGGCGTATGCAGCAGCTCTGCGAGCTCCATGAGCTCATCGGTGGCGTGGGAGTTCTTCGCGCCGACGCCGGCGAGAATCGCAACGGACTTGTAGCCGACGAGCTTCTTCGCGGCGTCTTCGATCACACTGGCATAGGGCACGCAGGCCGAGGCGACCATGGTGTTCTTCGGATCCAGCGGCTCGTAGTCAACTTCCTGATTTTCCATCGCGTCACGGAAGCAGTCGACGACGACCGGGCCAGGACGGCCGGATTTCGCGATGCGATACGCCTCGCGGATGGCCCAGGGGCCGACCGAAGCGGTGCGGATCGGGATATACTTCTTGCAGATGCCCTTGAAGACATCGCCGTGGTCAACATCCTGCGCGTCGCCGCGGCCGACGTCCTGGCTCTTGTTCTGGAAGACGAGGGCGATCATGGGGCTGGAATCGCGCAGAGCCGAGCCCATGGCGGTGAGAAGATTGGTGGCGCCAGGGCCGGTGGTCGCAAAGCAGACGCCGGGCTCGCCGGTCAGGCGGCCAAAGGCATCCGCCGCGGCGCAGCCGGTGTTCTCATGGCGCACCGGGATGACGCGAACGTCGGTTCCGCGGAAAGAGTTCATGACGGAGAGAATCTGGCCGCCCGGAACCTCGTAGACGGTTCTGCAGCCCTGCTCGATCAGGGTCATGGCGACAGCTTTACCACCTGTCATTTTCATAGAGTATTACCTGCCTTTCCTCTCTTTTGGGAGAGATATAATAGTGATTTGTGAGTGTACAAGATACGCGATTGTGAAGAATTTTGTATTTAAATTGTATCTTTGTCTTAAGGATAACACAGTCGTATTTCCGTGTCAAGAGTATAACGAAGAAATTATAACAAGGTTACGACAAAAGTGCAAAATTGTATGTTTGCCAAATGATCCGAAAAATTCCTCGTGGGAATCTTTACAATGTTGCGCCGGTACACTATGATAGAGACAATTCCATTTTGACACAGGGAGGACTGAATATGCAGGATCTCGGCTATTACAATGGGGAGTACGGCCCGATCGACCAGATGAAAGTGCCGATGCTCGACCGCGCGCTCTACTTCGGCGACGGCGTCTACGAGGTGACCTACACCAGAAATCACAGGCTCTTTGCGCTCGACGAGCACATCGACCGCTTTTACAACAGCGCAGGCCTGCTGCAGATCAAACTGCCCCACACAAAAGAGCAGATGAAGAAGCTGCTCGAGGAGATGGTTCGGAAAGTGGACGACGACCGGCTCTTTGTCTACTGGCAGGCGAGCCGCGGCGCGGGCGCGCGCGAGCACACGTTCCCCGAGCAGGGCGAGGCCTGTATCCTGATGATGATCCGCCCCGGCCGGCTGAAAGACCTCGGCGAAAAGGTCGGATTGATCACCCTGCCCGACACGCGTTTTCTGCACTGCAACATCAAGACCATCAACCTCATCCCGAGCGTCATGGCGGCCCAGCGCGCCAAGGAGGCGGGCTGCTTCGAGGCGGTGCTCCACCGCGACGGCCGCGTGACCGAGTGCGCCCACAGCAACGTCTCCATTCTGCGCGACGGCGTCTTTGTCACGGCCCCCACCGACCACCTGATTCTCCCCGGTATTGCGCGGGCCCATCTCATCAGAGCCTGTAAGGGGCTCGGCATCCCGGTGGATGAGACACCGTTCACGGTCGATGAGCTCATGCGGGCGGATGAGGTCATTGTGTCGAGCTCCTCGGTGCTCTGCCTCGGGGCGGACCGCATCGACGGCAAACCGGTCGGCGGCCGCGCGGCGCAGCTTCTCGCGGCGCTGCAGAAAACCGTGCTCGACGAGTTCGAGCGGGAGACGCGCTGATGTACTGTCTGCGCTGCGGCGGCGAGATGCAGTCGCTCGGCGTCGAAAAATTGCAGCTCGGCCAGGCTGGCCTGCTCACGGGCGTGTGGGCGAACATAAATGCCGGCGCGCTCGAGGCGGAGATTTTGATCTGCGAGCAGTGCGGCAAACTCGAATTCTATGCAGTTGACGCACCGCCCGGCGAGATCGCCCAGGTAGAGTGCCCGCGCTGCCACCGGCTGCACGATCTGGATGACCCGAAGTGTCCTTTCTGCAAACACAGGCTCACAGAATGAAGAGAGAGCGGGAGATTTCCCGCTCTCTCGTTGTATTTGCGCGTCACTCGTGGTGGTCGGGGTGGTTGTAGTACTTGCAGATGGTGCGAAACAGCAGCATGTAATCGTGGTAGACCGTGTCGTAGGGCCCGACGTTTTCGGGGTTCGGCTGAAAGGTGTTGGCGATGGAGTCCGGATCGACTGTGACCTTGCCCTTGAGCATGTATTCAATGAGCATGGCGACGCCGAGTGTCGTCGCCTCAAAGACCTTCGGGGTGTGCAGCGTGACGTTTGTGATATCGGCCTTGATCTGCATCCAGAGCTTGCTCTTGGCGCCGCCGCCCACGGCGGTCACCTGCCGGCAGTCAAGCCCCATCTCGTGCAGGCGGTCGAACATGTAGCGGGAGTTGAAGCAGTTGCCCTCCATCAGTGCGCGGAACAGGTGTGCCGGCGTGTGCTGTAGTCCGATGCCGCAGGCCGTACCGCGCACGTCGGGATTCCAGTGGGGAACACGCTCGCCGGTGAAAGTCGGAATGAAGCGCACGCCGTCGCAGCCGGGGGAGAGCTTGGCCGCCGCGGCGTCAAGCTCCTTGAGCGAGTACTTCTCCTCGAGCAGATTCTCGGCGTACCAGGCGACCGACGCGCCGGAGAGTCCCATCGGCCCGCCGACGAGCCACTTGCCCGGCAGCACGTGGGGATTGGTCATCAGCTCGCAGTGCTCATCGAGGCGCAGCGTATCGCTGCACACGTAGAGCACCTCGGTCGAACCCATGATGTCCGCGGCGGTGCCCTCCTCGACAACACCGGTGCCGAGAGCTCCCACCACGCCGTCGAGCCCGCCCATGGAGACCGGGGTGCCGGCCGGAAGGCCGGTGCTCTCCTCAAGAGCCTTGGTGGTGTAGCCGCACAGCTCCGTGCACTCGCGAATAACGGGCAGCTTGTCGAAGTCGACGCCGAGCGCGTCGACGAAAGGGGCGTGCCAGTTCTTGGTGTGCAGGTCGATCATGGCGCTGTAGGCGCCGCCGACGGGATCCATGCTGAACTCGCCGCAAAGCCTGGCATTGAGAAAATCCTTGAAGTGAAGCAGCTTGTATGTTCTGCGGTAGCGTTCGGGATCGGTGTTTTTCAGATGCAGCAGCTTGAAGCCGCCGAACTCGGGGTTCGGCGGGCGGCCGACCTTGGAAAAGAAGCTCTCCCTCGAGAAGCTCTCGCAGAATTTGTCGCACTCCTCGTGGCACTGGTGCATGTAGCTGAACAGTTCCGTCGTGGGGTTGCAGTCGCGGTCGACCATAACCCAGCCCACCATCGTGCTAACGCCCACGCCCAGCACCCGCACGCCGGAGTTGTCGGCGAGCAGCTCACGGGTGAGCGTCACAATCTGCTCCCACTCGCGGTCCGCGTCCATGGTGAGCCCCGCGACTCGGATGAGAGTCTTGCTGTCGAGTGGGACAATATTTTCTCCAATCAGGGAGACGCGCACCGAGCCCGTTCCCACGTCAATGGTCAGGTAGGCATTCTGGTTCATGGTCAGCACCCTTTCTGTGTTGCAACATATTGTATTTGTTTTGTATTTAAGATACTGCAGGTGGGCGGGGTTGTCAAGGGAAAACAGAGTTCTCTCAGCGATAGAGAGTCAGCCCATATTTGTAGCGGTCGGACAGGTAGTAGATGTCGCTGAACTCGATCGGCTCGCCGCTGATGAGATGCACCACACTCTCGATGTGCATCAGCGGGATCTTATCGCGGATCTCCAGATACTGCATCTGCTGCCTGGTGGGCATTTTGATGTCGAACTGCTGATTTGCCCGCGAGAGCCGAAGCCCGATGCGGCGCTCCATCACCTCGTAGAGGGAGTCGTTCTGGTCGATGGTGTTGAAGTCAAAGTTGCCGCACAGGCGGCGAACCAGGTAGGTGTTCTGCTCGCAGATCGGAATGTCGTCTGCGTAGCGAACACGGTGAATGACCACAACCGGCTCGCCCACGGGAATCTCAAGGTGGCCCGCAACCTCGCCGCCGGCGGGCTCCTCTTTGATCGAGAGAATCTTGCTCGTGCCCTTGATGCCCTCTTTGGCGAGCGCCTCATGCAGACCGCTCAGCCGGGAGATGTGGCGGTTGAATACGTGATTTGCCACCACCGGCCCCTTGCCGCGGGTGCGTTCGATGACCTTTTCCTCGATGAGTTTATTCAGGGCGTTTCTGACCGTAACCCGGCTGACGCCGTAGTAGCGCACAAAAAAATCCTCTGTCGGCAGCTTGTCGCCGGGGTTGAGTTCCTTGTTGTTGATCTTCTGCTTGATGTCCTCGGTGATCTGATAGTACAGCGGAATGGGCTTTGACTTGTCTACAATGCTTTTCACTGTTCGGCCTCCCTGCTGAAAAAGGTATTGGTATTGTATCGTTAACTATACAATAGAAAATTAATGTATGATTGTCAATACTTTTTTCCTGTGTTACAATTTTCTCTGGCGCTGTCGTGCCATTTTGGGCGCGAACACGGGGCAGGGTAATGTTAATGTTGACAGAAACCGGCCCCTATAATTGTAGAGATTTTACAAAAACGTCCTGTTTGGCTGAAAAAATCCGCGAAACAATTGACTTTCCCCAAGGGGGATGGTACTCTCAAGATAAACGATAAACTAAAACGATTTAGTAGTTTTGAGGGATCACAGTGAGAGCGACAATCAAGGATGTAGCAAAGAAATCCGGTTTTTCGATTTCAACCGTCTCCATGGTGGTCAACAACAAGCCGGGGGTCAGCATCCCCCAGCGAACGCGCGACAAGATCATGGAGGCCGTTCGGGAACTCGGGTACCGGCCGAATCGGCTTGCGGTGAGTCTTGTCACCAAAAAGAGCAACACGCTCGGCCTGATCATTCCCGACAACAGCAATGTGTTTTTCGCCGAGCTCTCCAAGGGCGTTGAGGTGGCCGCGCGCAAGCTCGGCTACAATCTCATCTACGGCAACACCAACAACAAATCCAAGCGAGACCTGGATTACATCAGGGTCTTCATAGACCGCGGCGTCGACGGCATCATCTTCACCCGAAGCGCGGGAACGGACCCCGACGACGAGCGCGCCTGCATTGATCTGCTGCTGCAGAGCGGCGTCTGCTTTATGACAATGGACCGCGTCATCGGCAACCGGGCGATCTACTCCGAGGCGCTCGGGCGCATGATCAGCAGCGAAGACATCTTCTCCGTTGCGCTCGACCATGTAAAGGGCGGCTATCTCGCGACCCGCCACCTGATTGATCTCGGCCACCGCCGCATCGGCTGTGTGTCAGGTCCCGCCGGTCTGACGACCTCCGATGATCGCCTGCTCGGCTACCAGCAGGCTCTGGAGGAGGCGGGAATCCCCTATGACCCTGCGCTGATCTTTGAGGGAGACTACGAGCCCGGCAGCGGCGCGACGGCGCTGCCCTATCTGCTGGGCAGGAATGTCACGGCCATTTTCGCATTCAACGACATGATGGCGTTCGGCATCTACCGCGAGGTGCACAATTTCAATTTGTCCATTCCCGACGATCTCTCGGTCGTGGGATTTGACGACATTTTCTTCTCGGAAATCATCCAGCCTCCGCTGACCACTCTCCGGCAGCCTGTCTTTGAGATGGGTACGCAGGTCGTCAACGAGCTGGTCGATTTGATAAACGGCGTCCCCCAGGGGGAGCTGCAGCGGCACATCCGCTTTGAACCCACGCTTCAGGTGCGCGGGAGTACGGCTAAAGTAAGAAAGGAGGAGGAGAGAATTTGAGTCAGATTCTCAACTTCGGTTCACTCAATAACGATAAGACCTATCATGTACACGATTTTGTCAAGGCAGGCGAGACCATTCTCGCTCAGAGCTATGACCTCTTCTGCGGCGGAAAGGGACTCAACCAGTCCATCGCCGTGGCCCGCGCCGGGGAGCCTGTCTACCACGCCGGCGCCGTCGGAAACGACGGCGGCGAGCTCAAGAGCATGCTCGAGTCGAGCGGCGTCAATCTGAGCTATCTTCAGACGCTTGACGGCCCGAGCGGTCACGCCCTCATCCAGATCAACGACAAGGGCCAAAACTGCATCATCGTACACAGCGGCACCAATCATCAGCTCACCCGCGACTACATCGACGGGGTGCTCGCCCACTTCGGCGAGGGCGACTTTCTGGTGCTGCAAAACGAAATCAATGAGGTCGGCTATATCATGCGGCGCGCGAATGAGCGCGGTATGAAAATTGTGTTCAACCCCTCGCCGGTGACCCGGGAGCTCTGTGAGAGCTACCCGCTGGAGCTTGTGGACTACTTCATCCTCAATGAGATCGAGGGCGCCACGCTCGCCGGGGGCGGCGAGACCGACGAGGAGATCCTGCAGGGGCTCAAAAAGCGCTTTCCGCGCGCGGCAGTCGTGCTGACAGTGGGCAAGCGCGGCGTGCTCTACTACGACGGGGAAAACCGCTTTGCCCACGGCATCTACGATGTGCCGGTGGTGGACACCACGGCCGCCGGCGACACGTTTTGCGGCTACTTTGTGGCGTCTGTCGCCCAGGGGGTCACAGCCGACGAGGCGCTGCGCCGCGCGTCGATCGCCTCGTCCATCGCCGTGTCCCGTCCGGGTGCGGCGCCGTCGATTCCAACGCGGGAGGAAGTGCTCGCCTTCCAGGGGGCGCTTGTCTGAGACGAACGATTTCAAACTTTCATATATTCCTCACAGTAAGAGAAAAGGGACGGCGCAGAGCCGTCCCTTTTCTCTTCAGCTGTGTCCCGTGACCGGGTCGCGAAACCGGTAGACGCGGGTGTACTCTCTGGTCTGTTCGTCTTTGGCAACGGTGCTTCGGTGCTTTTTGAGAAGCTGGGTGATGTCATAGACGTCAATCCAGATCTCGCCGTTTCCCTCTTTCTGCGACTCGTCAAAGATGATCTGCATGCCGAAGTGGAGATGCGGGGTGTTGATGTTGTTGACGTTCTCTTTCTGGCTGTAGCCGGTCATGCCGAGGTAGCCGATCACATCGCCCGCCTGCACCACGCTGCCGACGCTCAGCCCGCTCTGATAGGGGTGGTCGCGCCGCAGATGGGCGTAATAGTAGTAGCGTTTGGTGTCAAAGCTGCGTATGCCGATGCGCCAGCCGCCGTACTGGTTCCAGCCGAGCGCCTCGACAATGCCGCTCTCCACCGCGACGATGGGCGTGCCGACGCTGCCCATCATGTCGTGCCCGAGATGGCGGCGCTTGTAGCCGTAGGAGCGCGACGAGCCGAAATCGTCATAGTCGCCGTAGGAGTAGCCCTCGGCGATGGGGGAGTAGGCCTTGAGCCCGTACTGGTGCATCCACTTCTTCTCGCCGGGGTGCTCCGGGTCGTCAAGCTCGATGTCAAACTCGCCGAGAAATCCCCCCAGAATGGCGGTGTAGGCCTCCTGGTAGTAGCTGTAGTACTCCATGTCCGCGGCGAGCTGTTCCATGGTCTGGCCCTCGTCGAGCTTCTGCACAAGGGCTTTCCAGTCCTTTGTCCTGTGCGCTTTGAAATTGCCGCCGCACTTGCAGGCGAGATAGGCCAGCATGTCAATCCAGCTCACGTGCCGGTCGGTGCCGTAGGTGTCGATGTCGAGCCGCATGGCCTTTTCCAGCAGACTCGACGGGATGTCGAAGTCCACCCATTTGATGTAGCTCTTCTCCTCGTGGAGCACCGGGCTGTCGCTCTCGGCGCCGCAGTCGCACTCAAGTTCCGGTACAGGCTCCTCCCGCCGCGCAGGGCTCTGAAAAAAGACCGCCGCCAGCGCAGCGGTCAGAACCACGGCGGTGACAGCCGCAATCAGCCTCTTTCCCCGTATGACAAACACATTCACAGCGCTCTCCCCCAACAGGTGTTTTTTACATATATATGAGGCAGCTTGTTTTTTAACACAACTTGCTGCGGGGAGACTGACCTGCCGGCGGGCGGAGGCGTTGCCAAAAAGCGGGATCGGAGAGCCGGTAAAGGCCGGCGCAAAAAGAGAGGGACGCAAAAGCGTCCCTCTCCTCGGGTGGACTATTTGCCGTTTTTGACGGCTTTTTCGGCGAAGCTGTTGTCGACCAGTTTGTCGTGGGGGGCGGTCTTTACGAGCTCTCCGGCCTCGGTCATGACCATCTGGAGACGCTCAAAGGGCTCCTGATCCAGAATCGGGTCGGTGCAGTAGGCGTCGATGTCCTTGTAGTTCTGGATGGCGGCTGTCAGAAGCTCCATGTCAGTGTCGGGGAAAGAGGGGGCAATGGCCTTTGCAATCTCCTCGGCGGTGTGGGTCGCGACAAACTGCTGTCCCTCGTAGATGGCGTCGACGAAGTCCTGCACAAGGTCGCTGTTCTCCTCGAGGTAGCTGCCGCTGGCAAAGTAGGCGGTGTACGGAATCTCGCCGCTCTCCGCGCCGATGGAGGCGACAATGTGGCCGCGGCCCTCCTGCTCAATGATGGAGGCGGTGGGCTCGAAGAGGGAGACGTAGTCGCCGGTGCCGCCGGTGAAAGCGCCGGCCATGGCGGCAAACTGAACCGAGTCGTCAAGCGTGATGTCGACGCCCGGCGTCAGGCCGTTTTGCTTAAGTACATAGCAGAGGGTCATATAGGGCACGCCGCCCTTGCGCCCGGGGAGCAGCACCTTTCCCTTGAGATCGCTCCACTGGAAGTCGCCGTCCTCGCGGCCGACGAGGAAAGAACCGTCGCGCTGGGTGACCTGGGCGAAGACGCGCGGGTAGTCCTCGCGGCCCTCGTTGTAGACATAGATGGAGGCCTCGGGGCCCGCAAAGCCGATGTCGATGCCGCCGGAGAGCACGGCCGCCATGACCTTGTCGGCGCCCTCGCCGCTGGACAGTTCAATGTCGATGCCGCGTTTGGCAAAGTACCCCTCGTTGATGGCAACATACTGCGGGGCGTAGAAAATGGAGTGGGTGACCTCGGCGAGTCTCACCGTTCGGCTCTCCTCTTTCTTCTGGCAGCCGGCAAACGCGGTCAAAATGAGTGCCAGACAGACAGTGAGAGCGAGAATTTTTACTTTTGCTTTCATGTGGGTTCTCCTTTCGGATGGACGGCAGCGCCGTCGATTACTTTCACGCCCCGGCGGGGCGGTGAAGACGAATTAGGGTTGATGGCTCAGGCGCTTTAAGACGATTTTTTCAACCAGGCGCACAATCTGGTAGAGAGCCGCCGCCAGAATTGCGAGGATGATGACGCTCGCCATGACCAGGTCGAGCTTGAAGACCTGGCCGCCGTAGACGATCAGGTAGCCGAGTCCCGCCTTGGAGACCAGAAATTCACCCGAGATGACGCCGACCAGCGACAGGCCGATGCTGATTTTGACGGAGTTGAAGATGGTGCGGATGTTTGAGGGAAAGACGATCTTGGTGAAGAGCTCGCGCCGTGTTGCGTCAAAGGTACGCCCCATTTTGATCAGATCACGGTCGGTAGCCGAAAAGCCGCCGAGCACCTCGAGAATGGTGACAATCAGCGAGATGGCGAGGGCCATGACGATGATGGCGCGGGTGCCGGCGCCCGCCCAGATGATGATGACGGGGCCGAGAGCCACCTTGGGCAGACTGTTGAGCACCACCAGATAGGGCTCAAACACGCGGGAGAAGAAGTCGGACCACCACAGCGCGATGGCGCACAGAGTGCCGAGGATGGTGCCGAGCAGAAAACCGACGACCGTCTCATAGACGGTGACGCCGACGTGCAAAAGCAGATTGTTCTGCGAGAGGTTTAAAAAGGTTGCGAGAATCCGGGAGGGCTGGCTCATGACAAAGCTGTCAATGACGCCGATGCGCGCGAGTACTTCCCACAGGGCGAGAAAGCCCACGAGCAGAGAGATCTGTATGGTGAGAATCAGCCGCTTTCTGCGCTTTTTGCTCCGGAGGTACTCGCGCCTCTCTTTCGAGACGGATTGATCAGACGTGTACATCGAGTTCTCTCCAAATCATATTGAAATATTTGCTGAAGTTCGGGTGCTCACGGCAGGTGAGAGGGCTGCGGTTCGGCATGTCGAATTCGAGCGTGTGAATCTGTTTGATGTGCGCGGGGCGATTCGACAGAACAATGATCTTGTCGGCCATACTGATGCTCTCGGGGATGTCGTGGGTGACCATGAGCATGGTCTTGTTCTCCTCGCGCAGAATGCGGTAGACATCGTCGGTGACGGCGAGGCGGGTCTGGTAGTCGAGCGCCGAGAAGGCCTCGTCGAGCAGCAGAATTTTCGGCCGCACCGCGAGGGTGCGAATCAGCGCCACCCGCTGGCGCATGCCGCCCGAGAGCTGGGGGGGATATTTGTCACGGAACTCATAGAGCCCGTATTTTTTCAGCAGTTCGACAACGTAGCTGAGATTCTCCTCGGTGAGTTCACGGCGAATTTCGAGCCCGAGAATCGCGTTTTTGTAGATGGTGCGCCAGTCGAGAAGATTGTCTTTTTGCAGCATATAGCCGATGTCTTTGCTGATGCCGGTCACCGGCTCGCCGGAGATGGCGACGCTGCCGTGAGTCGGCGCAACAAGCCCCGCGAGAATGGACAGGAGGGTGGATTTGCCGCAGCCGCTCGGGCCGACAATGCTGACAAATTCGCCCTCATTGATGCAAAAGGATATATGGTCAAGTGCGTCAATCTCCCCGTTTGCCGACTGGTATTTCAGCGAGAGATCGGCGACATTGAGAAGTTCCTGCAGGGAAATCACCTCATTTCAAAAGCAGTGCGCGCGAAGCCGCGCGTTATTAGTAGTATATTAAGTAGCCACTGCATTGGTGAGAGATCCCCAAAACAAAAAGGCACACTCTGTGAGTGTGCCTTTTGGGAAAAATCACTATTTTCGAATGTTTTCGCAGTCCGACGCCTTGTCGCACGAGGCGCACCCTCCGGTGCAGCCTGCGCAGCCCGCCCCGCAGCCGCCCTTTTTGCGGCGCCGCTTCAAGAAGCTGTGGGCGAGAACGACGAGCGAAATCAGCAGCGCCGCGAGCAGCGCGTCTGCCGGACCGAACGTGAGACCGCGCGCGATCCAGGCGGAGCCCGTCTGGTAGACACAGAGCGCCACCAGCCAGGCCACACAGGTCTGAAAGGCCATCATCATCGCCGCCGAGAGGCTGCTGCCCATCTCGCGGCGCACTGCGGCCATCGCCGCGACGCAGGGCATATAGAGCAGCGTGAACACCAGAAAGGAGAAAGCGGCCATCGGAGTGAAGATCTCCCCGAGCAGGGGGATCAGGTGGGCGCTGTCTCCGGCGCCGGTCAGAATGGCGAGAGTGCTGACCACCGTCTCCTTTGCAGTGAGCCCGGTGATGAGCGCCGTGGAGGCGCGCCAGTCGCCGAAGCCCAGCGGCTCAAAGATGGGTGCGATCAGCCGCCCGAGCGAGGCGAGCATGCTTTTGGAGTTGTCCGTGACAAGGTTGAAGCGAAAGTCGAGATTGGACAGAAACCACACGACGATGGTCGCCATGAAGATGATGGTGAACGCCTTGACGAGAAAGTCCTTTGCCTTTTCCCACATGTGGATGACGACGCTCTTCGGCGACGGCAGCCGGTAGACCGGCAGCTCCATGACAAAGGGCACGGGATTGCCGCGAAAGAGCGTGCTCTTGAGAAGCAGCCCCACGAGAATGGCGACGACAATGCCGGTCACATAGAGGCCGATCATCACAAAGGCCTGGTATCGGGGGAAGAAAGCCGCTGTGAACACCGCGTAGATGGGCATTTTTGCGCTGCACGACATGAAGGGGGTGAGCATGATGGTCATCTTGCGGTCGCGCTCGCTCGAGAGCGTGCGCGTGGACATGATGGCGGGTACCGAGCAGCCGAAGCCGATGAGCATCGGCACAAAGGAGCGCCCTGACAGGCCGATGCGGCGCAGCAGTTTGTCCATGACAAAGGCGACGCGCGCCATGTAGCCAGAGTCTTCGAGAAGAGAGAGAAAGAAGAAGAGCACCACAATCGTCGGCAGGAAAGAGAGCACGCTGCCGACTCCCGCAAACACGCCGTCGATGAGAAGCGAGTGCATCCACGTGCTCACCCCGGCGGCCTCGAGCGCCCGCGAGGTGAGCCCCGTCAGCGAGTCGATCGCCACAGACAGCAGAGCCGAGAGCCGCGCGCCGATCACGTTGAACGTCAGCCAGAACGTGGTGAGCATGATCAGAAGAAAAATGGGTATGGCAAAGACCTTGTGGGTCAGAATGTTGTCGATTTTCTCGGAGCGAATCTGCTCTTTGGACTGCGTGGGCTTTATGACGCAGTCGGCCACCAGTTTCTCAATGAACTCGTAGCGCATATCCGCGAGCGCGGCCTCCCGGTCGGTGCCGAGCTCCTGCTCCATCTCCTCGGTGACATGGCCGAGGATGTCGAGCTCGTTTTGCGTCAGCGCGAGCGCGCGGATCATGGGCTCGTCGCTTTCGACGAGTTTGGTCGCCGCGAAGCGCACCGGAATCTGCTTCTGGCGCGCCTTTTCCTCCACGATGTGGGCGATGGAGTGGATGGCCTTGTGGACGGGTCCGGTGCAGAAGTCCACCTTTTTCGGGGCGATGTGCTCCTCGCCGACCTTGATGGCCCGCTCGACAAGCTCGCCCACACCCTCGTTTTTGTAGGCCGCAATGGGCACCACCGGAATCTGGAGCTCGGCCTGCAGCTTTTCGATGTCGATGGTCCCGCCGCTTGCGCGGACCTCGTCCATCATGTTGAGCGCCACCACCATGGGGATGCCCAGCTCCATGAGCTGGAGTGTGAGGTAGAGGTTGCGCTCGATGTTTGTCGCGTCGACAATGTTGATGATGCCGTCCGGCCGGTCGACTGTGAGAAAGTCGCGGGTGACGACCTCCTCCGACGTGTAGGGGGACAGCGAGTAGATGCCCGGCAGATCGACGATGGTGACGTCGCGGTGCTTGCGCACGCGGCCCTCCTTTTTCTCAACCGTCACGCCGGGAAAGTTGCCGACGTGCTGGTTGGAGCCGGTGAGCTGATTGAAGAGGGTGGTCTTGCCGCAGTTCTGGTTGCCGATGAGAGCGAAAACCATCTCACTTCACCTCTTCCACTTCGATATTTGCCGCGTCGTCGCGGCGTATGGTCAGCGAGTAGCCGCGTAAGTTGAGCTCGAGCGGATCGCCGAGCGGCGCGGTCTTATGTAAGGTGACTCTGGTCTTCGGCGTCAGCCCCATGTCGAGAAGCCTGCGGCGCAGCGCGCCGCTGCCGCCGACCGTCTTGATTACGGCGCTTCGACCGACTTTCAGATGATCCAATGTCATGGCAGTCCTCCTGCGTTAGCCTTTGCTAACATGTCGGTAACGAAATACAGACGGCTGTGCGCCGACTGCATGAATACTCTAACTCACGGGCCACGGGCTGTCAAGAAAAACTTGCTTTTGAAAAACGTCGAATCGCCGGCTTTTTGGCGCGCGCATTGTAGCGGCGCACCGGATGTGTTAAAATAGAGGGCGGCGGTCTATACTATTTCCAAAGGGGATTGCATATGAGAGTTTCTGTTCTGGGATGCGGCAGGTGGGGTTCGTTTATCGCCTGGTATCTCAATCACATCGGCCACGAGGTGACGCTCTGGGGGCGCGAGGGGTCAAAGAACCTCGAGCATCTTCGTGCGTCGCGGGAAAACGGCATTTTGACCTTTGACTCCAAAATCGAGATCACAAGCGACCTCGCCGCGGCGGTTGCCCATGCCGAGGTGCTTGCAATATCCATCAATTCCCAGAACCTGCGCGAGCTGCTCGCGAGACTGCGCGGCCACCACCGCGGCCAGCCGCTGGTTCTCTGCATGAAAGGCATCGAGGAGGGGACCGGCCTGCGCCTGAGCGAGGTGGCGGCCGAGGTGCTCGGCCCCGTCGAGACGGCAGTGTGGGTGGGCCCGGGCCACGTGCAGAACTTTGTCAAAGGTGTGCCGAACTGCATGGTGATCGACGCGAACGACGACGGCCTCAGGCGCCGCCTGGTCGAGGCGTTTTCCAGCGATCTCATCCGCTTCTACTACGGGGCGGATCTCATCGGCAACGAGGTGGGCGCCGCGGCGAAAAATGTCATCGGCATCGCGGCGGGCATGCTCGACGGCCTCGGGCTGACTTCGCTTAAGGGAGCGCTGATCTCGCGCGGCCCGCGCGAGATTGCGCGGCTCATCCGCGCGATGGGCGGAGACGAGCTGTCGGTCTATGGTCTGAGCCACCTGGGGGACTTTGAGGCGACGGTCTTTTCGGCCTACAGCCACAACCGTCGTTTCGGCGAGGCCTTTGTGCGCGGCGAGCCCTACGACGAGCTCGCCGAGGGCGTTCGGACAACCAGGGCTCTTCTCACGCTCGGCGAGCGCTATGAAATTGATCTGCCCATTTGCCGCGCGGTGTCAGCCGTGGTACACGGGGGGCGCGACCCGAGAGAGATTCTCTCAAAGCTCTTCATGCGCAGCCTCAAAGAGGAGTTCTATTAGAAAGTGGAAGAAAACGGCCCGCAGGTTTTGCCTGCGGGCCGTTTTGCTTTGGGGCTTATATGAGTGGAGAAAAAGTCAGGTTTTCCGGGCGGCCGGCGCGCGCTCCTGTTTGATCAGGCGGATGAGCCGCCGGTCGGAGGTCCTCTCCTTGAATGCGTCCATCACGACGGCAATCAGGATGATAAACCCCTTGATGATGGTCAACACATTGTACTCGACATTGAGCAGATCGAGCCCGTTTGACAGAAGCCCGAGCGCGACCACGCCGAAGGCGGTGCCGAGCAGAGAGCCCTTGCCGCCCGACATGCTCGCCCCGCCGATGAGAACGGCGCTGATGATGTCGAGCATGACGGTCTTGGTCATGCCCTGCGAGGCTGCGCCGAGCCGGATGGAGAGCATCATGCCTCCGACGCTCGCGCAGACGCCGCAGATCCAGTAGGCGATCATCTTGTACTTGACCGGGTTTACGCCCGACAGAAAGGCGGCGTCGCGGCTGGTACCGACGGCGTAGAGACAGCGCCCAAAGCCCGTGTGTCCGAGCACGTAGGAGCCGATGAGATACACCACAATGACAAAGACCATCATGGCGGGGAGCCCCAGGATGTTGGTGCGCGCGATCATCAGAAGCCACTTTGGCATATAGCTGAGTGTCTGGGCATCGGTGACGACAAGGCCGACGCCCTCAAAGATCAGAGAGGTGACCAGCGTCGCAATAAAGGGATTGATCTGAAGCTTCGCGACCAGAAAGCCGTTGATGGTGCCGAACAGCAGCCCCACCAGCACTGCGGCAAAGAGGCCGAATACAGTGCCCATGGTGCCGCCGATGCGCATCATCACAAGGTTTGCGACGACGGCGGCAAAGGCCATATTGGATGCGGCCGAGAGGTCCTTGGCATTCGAGATGAACACAAAGGTGACTCCCATGGCGACGATCATGGTCGGAGAGATCTGCTTCATGATGTTGACAATGTTGCCCCACGACAGAAACGAGGGAACCGTGGCAATCAGGACCACGACCATCGCGCACAGCATGAGAATGACCGGATTGTCGATGAAGCTCTGCTTCACTCTCTCTTTGAGACGTTCCATAACAGTTCCCCCGCCTTAATTTGGTAGTGTTGCGATCCGCAGATCAGTCGAGATCGAGATATTCGTCGAGATTCAAAGTGCCCCAGGTGGACTTGTTTTCCACAATCTCCTTGACATTCCAGGTTGCGACACACGAAGTCGGCACAATGTGAATCTGCTCGTCAGGCATGTTGCCCTCGAGGATCTCGAGCGTTGTCTCAATGGAGGTCATGATGACGTCAAAGGCATCGGCCGCAACCGAGAAGTCGAGATTGCCCTTGTAAATTTCAGAAATGGCGTAGGCGTCGGCGTCAGTGCCGCAGACAATGATGTGATTCGGGTCGCCCACGGGATAGAAGAGCCCCTCCTTGTCAAGTACGGAGAAGCAGCCCGAAATCAGCATGTCGGAGGGCATGTAGACCGCGTCGAACTCCTTGACCACCTGAAGCAGGTCGTTGAAGCGGTTGTAGGCCTTTTCGGTGTCCCACTCGGTGTTGACAGTGCCGACGATCTCGAGGTTGTACTCCGCAGCGGCGTCGTTGAAGCCCTCGTGGCGCTCGACAGCGGCCTGGTCGGTCATGTTGCCGATCATCTCAATGACCTTGATGGTGCCGGTCTTGCCCATGTCGTCAGCGACCTGGCGGATGAGCTTGGCGGACTCAATGGCTCTGGTGTAGTTTTCGCCCTGCGCGCCGAATGTGACATTTTCCATCTCCGCCGGCATGCGGGCCACGGCGATGTAGGGGACGTTTTTCGCTTTGCAGGAGTCGACTACGGAGACGATGGCGGCGTTGTCAACCGGCACGCAGAGAAGCGCGTCGACATTCTGTGTCAGCAGATTCTCGCACTGCTGAAGCTGTTTTGCCGAGTCGTTGTCGGCAACGGTCACAACAAGGTCGAAGCCGAGCTCTTCGGCGGCCTGCTCCGCGCGCTCTTTCTGCGCCTGGAAGTAGAGAGCGTCAAGCGACGCAAAGGAGAGGCCGAGCTTAAATTTTTTCTCGCCGGGCTCGTCAGTCCCGGGATCCGTGGTGCCGGGATTGGTTGTGCCGGGATTGGTTGTGCCGGGGTCCGGACTCTGCTCCTGTGTGCAGGCCACCAGCGACAAAACCATCAGGATTGCCAGCAAAAGCGCAAGATATCTCTTCATGATTCAGACTCCTTTTCGCAGTTTTTATTTGCTTCCGGCGCAGCCGCCGGAAAAATTCTTATGCGAGTTGTTTTCTGCCCTGGCTGCGCACCACCTCGAGCACAATCACCGCGAGGATGACACAGCCGTAGATCACGTTGTAGAGATAGGCGTTGGCCTGCAGCAGCACCATCGCGTTTGAGACGGTGGCGTAGAGCAGCGCGCCGAAGAAGACGCCGGGGAAGAGTTTGCCCTTGCCGCCGGCAAAGCTCACTCCGCCGAGCACCGCCGCGAGCATGGAGGTGTTCTCAAGCCCCACCCCCATCGAGGAGGGCACGCTCATCACCTGGGAGCTGAGCAGAATCGCGGCCAGACCGCAGAGCAGACCGTTGATGGTGTAGGCCAGCGTCTTGATGCCGAAGACATTGATACCGCGCTCACGGGCGGTCTTCACGTTGTCGCCCACTGCGTAGATGTGGCGTCCCGTGCGCGTGTTCATCATGAAGATGTGCAGCAGAAACACCACGATGATGGGCAGAAAGACCGTGATGGGCACGCCGGCGATGGAGACAAGAGAGATGTTGTTCCACGATTTTGGCATGTGGGCCAGAGCGCCGCGTGTGAAGATGAACGCGAGCCCCCGGAAGACATAGCCCGTCGCGATGGTGTTGAGCATGGGGTAGACTTTCAGCGACGCCGAGATCAGCCCGTTGAGAAGTCCGCAGAAAGTGCCGACGAGCAGCATCGCGACGATCAGAGAGGCGGTGTTCCACCCCTGGCGGTTGAGCCAGGTGCCGATGGCGGCGCAGAGGTAGACGTTGCCGCCGATGCTCAGATCGAGACAGTTTGTGAACATGACCATCGAAATGGCAGTGGCGCACAGATAGGTCGTGCCCGACGCCGAGAGGATGCTTGAGAGGTTGCTCACCGACAGAAAGCTGCTCTCGGTGAAGCCCATGACGATGATGAAGATGAGCACCGCGATTTTTACACCGTGCTGCATGAAGAAATCCGCGACCGGCGGCAGGCCGATCTTTTTAGCTGACGAGTTCACGGCGATCCCCCATTGTATAGCGTAATATGGTCTGCTGGTCGGCTGTGGCGGCGTCGAGGCTCTCGCTGATGCGGCCGTCGCACATAACCTGAATCCGGTCGCTGAGCCCCATGATCTCCTCAATTTCGGAGGAGATCAGAAGAACCGAGATGCCGTTGTCCACCAGGCTGTTGATCAGCTTGTAAATCTCCTCCTTGGCGCCGACGTCAATGCCCTTGGTCGGTTCGTCGAGAATGAGGATGCGCGGGTCGAGATGCAGCCACTTGCCGATGATGACTTTCTGCTGGTTGCCGCCCGAGAGCTTGCCTGCGGCCTGGTGTGGACCGGGTGTGCGGATGCGCAGGCGCTCAATGGTGTCGAGCGCGATCTGATCGGACTTTTTGCGGCTGACATGGTTGAAAGGCCCCGAGAGGATCTTTCCGATATCGGTGATGGTGATGTTGCGGTCGATGCCGAGGGTGAGAAAGAGCCCCTCGTCGCGGCGGTTCTCGGTCAAATAGCCGATGCCGCTGCGCTTCATGGTGACAGGGTTTCGCTTCCTGAGAAGATTTCCCTCCACCCGGACTTCGCCCACCGCCGTGCGGTCGAGTCCATAGATGGCCTGAATGAGCTCGGTGCGGCCCGAGCCGACGAGGCCGTAGAGCCCGAGCACCTCGCCGCGGCGCAGCTCCAGCGATACGTCGAAGACTTTCTGAGAGTTCATGTGCGAGACCTCGAGCACGATGTCCGACGGGTCGGGTGAGCGCTCGGACTTGTGAAAGCTCTTGCCGCTGCTCGAGCCGATCATCATCTGGATGACATCCTGCTTGGTCAGCTCCGCACAGGACCGGTCGCCGGCGTTTTTTCCGTCTCGCAGAACCACGGCGCGGTCGCAGAGCTGGATGGCCACATCGAGGTCGTGGGTGATGTAGATGACTGCCTTGCCGTCACGGCGCAGCTTGCGCACCAGCTCATAGAGTTTTTCGCGCTCGTGATTGGCAAGAGAGGTGGATGGCTCGTCGAGGATGATGACGCCGACGTCCTTGAGCAGCGCGCCGGCGATCTCGACGATCTGCTGCTGGCTGACGGGAAGACTGCCGACCGGTCGGTTGACATCGAGTTTGACGCCGAGTTCCTCGAGCATCTGCGCGGCGCGCTTTTTCATGCTGCGCCGGTCAATGAACAGCGGAAAGCCGCGGCGGCGAACCAGATTGTCGATGAACATGTTCTCGTAGATGGGCAGCTGCTTGAACAGGCTGAGCTCCTGATGGATGAACGCGATGCCAAGCCTCTGCGCGTCCGACGCGCTGCGGATCGATACGGGCTGCGAGTTGATGAGAATCTCGCCGCCGTCCGCCCGGTAGATGCCGCCGAGCACATTCATCAGCGTTGACTTGCCCGCGCCGTTCTCCCCGAGAAGAGCGACGACCTCGCCGCGGTCCACCGAGAAATCAACGTCCTCCAGAGCCTTGACGCCGGGGAAGAACTTGCTGATCCCCCGCATCTGTAACCATTTCTGGTTCAATGCTATCCCTCCGTCCCGTGCAAACTAAATGCGGTAAATGGAAAAGAGCAACCTTATTGATACCTCCAATATATGCGAATTGCATTCGTAAGTCAATGATTTTTTACTAATTTTTTGAAAAAATTTTATAAAAAAAGCCCGGCATAAGCCGAGCTTTTAATAAAATAATTTAATAAAAATGTTTTACCACTACTTCTCGGTGCTCTTTCGCTCCACCAGGTAGGAGCTCAGACGCATTTTTGTGGTGGGCGAGTCCGGATACTCGATGAGATCGCACAGCAGCCGCACCGCCCAGATGCCGATGCGCCGGCAGTCGGGGTGCATGGAAGTCAGCGGCGGCTCCGCCATGGCGGCTGCGGCCGTGTCGTCGCTGCCGATGAGAGCCACGTCCTCGGGGATGCGGTACCCCGCCTCTTTGAGGGCTTTCATGGTGCCGAGAGCCAGATTGTCGTTGTTGGTCAAAAGCGCGCTCGGCACCGACCGCCCGGCGGCCAGATGGTCGCGCATGGAGTGGTAGGCGCCCATAAAAGTGGGGCTGACTTCGTAGACCAGCTGCTCGTCAAAGGGAATGTCGAGCTCGGTGAGCGCGTCGCGGTAGCCGCGGTAGCTCTCAAGACAGTTGCAGGACGGCTCGGTGGTGAGCAGATAGCCGATTTCCCGGTGGCCGCGTGAGCTGAGATAGCGTACGGCCGTGACGATGTTGGAGTAGGGGTTGCCGGTGACGCAGTTGTAGGGCAGATTGGTCAGGTCGTTGTCGAGCACCACAAGCGGGATGTCGAGCCCCTCGAGATAGCGGCAGTCGGCGGGCGTCCACTCCGTGCCGAGCAGCAGGACGCCGTCGGGCCGCTCGCGCCGCAGACTCTCGAAGATCTCTCCGGTCGCCTTCTGGCGGAAAGCCGTCATGGTCAGACTGTAGCCGAGCCGGCGGCACTCGCGCTCAACCGAGTCGATGATCGCCGAGATAAACCCGGGGTTCTCGTCGACCAGATGGGAGCTCAGGCTGTATTTGAGAAATCGGATGTTCCGGCCGCCTTTCTCGCCGTTTTCGCTCTTGGAATCAATGGTGTAGCCGTTTTCGATCAGCAGAGCCTCCACTCTGGTTCTGGTCTCTCTGCTGACGCCGCCCTTGTTGTGCAGCACCATAGACACGGTCGCAGAGGAAACGCCCGCGCGGTTCGCGATGTCTTTGAGATTCATCCCTTGCACCTCATTATTTTGTAATTTTATCGGGATTTTTGCTGACTGCGCACCGGAGAGGCCGCCGGCATGTCGGCGGAAGCTGAGCAGCGCCGTGGGGCGTGAGCTCCCGAGCGGTTGGCAATGGCCGCTCCCGTGCGCACTTTGCGGCATATGTTTTAGAATTTTACTAAATTATATCACATCTGCTTGGTTAGTCAAGAAAATTGAAGTTTGGTTCTTGAAAAAAATTCGCCGATTAATTTTATTAAAAATAGAGAGAAAATACTAAAATTTTATTGACATTTTAGTTTGTCATCCCTTATGATGGGCTTACAGAACGCAAACTTAAGGAGGGAACGGTATGCAATTTGAATGGGAGAGCGGCGAACGAAGACGCTGGTGCAGCATCCCGATGGAGGAGCTCGCCGATCATCCGCAGCGCAAAATCGGCCGCGTCATCATAGAGCAGACCCCGGCCGACGTCATGAAGCTGGTGGGGAACATGATGGCCGATGAGGTGGCCGAGAACAACCGCCGCGGCGAAATCACGAGATGGGTGCTCCCGGCGGGTCCGAGACAGCAGTATGAGACCTTTGTCGAGAGGGTTGTCCGCGACCGGATCAGTCTGAAAAACCTGCACGTCTTTCACATGGACGAGTGGCTCGACTGGAACGGGCGCCCCTACCCCTATGGCAACCACCACGCCTGTCTGCGGGGGATCATGGACCATCTCTTCTATGAGAAGCTGCCCGCAGAGCTCACCGTGCCCGAGAGCCAGCGGGTCTGGCCAAATTTGAGTGATCTCGACGAGCTCGACCGCAGGATCGAGCAGATCGGCGGGGTGGACACCGTCTGGGCGGGCGTCGGCTTTAAAGGGCTGGTCGCGTTCAATGAAGCCCCGCGCGACACCTACTATCCCATCACTGCCGACGAATACGCGCGCTCGAAGACAAGGGTGGTCAAGATCACCGATGAGACCATCGTCACCCAGAGCCACCGCCGCTGGGGCGGCAACACCGACCTCGTGCCCCCCATGGCCCTGACCATCGGCTTTCAGTCCATGCTCAACACCCAGCGGGTGGTCTTCATGATCGCCACCGGCGCGTGGAAACAGACGGTCGTGCGGGTGCTGCTCTTCTCCGGTGAGACGCTGGAATACCCGGCGACCCTCATGACAAATCGCGTTGCAAACTGTGTTCTCGCGATGGACCGCTTCACCGCGACCCACCCGCTTGAGAGCTATGAGAAGAGCATGCTGCAGGAGGGGTGGTGAGCCGATGGCAAATCCGGTGCAGGCCGTGGTGTTTCACAGCCACGGCGTCGGCCAGTATGTGCGGGTCAGTCAGTTCCCGCGGCCCGGCCAGACCATACGCGCGCTGAGCTGGGACAATGACCGCGACGGGGGAAAGGGCTCCAATGTGGCCATAGCCCTGGCGAAGCTCGGTGTGAGCACTGCGTTCTTCGGCAAGGTGGGCTGCGACATCTGGGGGGATCTCGGCGAGCAGTGGATGAGCGAGGCGGGTGTCGACGTGAGCGCGCTGCTGCGAAGCGAGCGGCTTCGCACCTCGACGGGCGTTGTCATGATTGACAACGAGGGTGCGAACATGATTGTGACGCGAAACACCAGCACCGATTTCACCCGGGAGGAAATTCTCACAGCGCTCGGGCGCTTTGCGGGCGCAAAGGTCTTTATCACCGGCTTTGAAATCAATGTGGAGGCGGCGCTCTTCGGTGCGCAGACGGCCCACGGCATGGGCATGACGACCATTCTCAACCCAAGCCCGATACCGGAGCGGCCCCTCGGGGAGCTGCCCTACATCGATGTGCTGATTGTCAACGAGCACGAGGCGCTCGAGCTGGCAGGACTGGCGCAGGACGCCGACTGTCTGGCCCGCCTTGAGGAGATATCGGCGCGCCTGATGGAGCGCTACCGGGTGGGCTCGGTCATCATGACGCTCGGCAGACACGGCAGCTTCTGCCGCAGTCCGGGTGGGGTCTGGCGCCACGGCGCGGTGGAAGCGCCGGTTGTCGACACCACGGGCGCGGGCGACGGCTTTCTCGCGGCGGTGGCGGCAAAGCTCATCGGCGGCAGCAGTCTGCCGGAGGCCTGCGGCTTCGCCAACGCCTTTTCGGCCTACTCGGTCGGGGTGCAGGGGACGTTTCCCTCCTACCCGACACTCGAGCAGCTGACGGCCTTTCTGGAGGAGCGGACAAAAGTGTCCTGAGCGCCGGCCGCTTTCTGCAGGCGGCGTTTTGGAGGCCTCTTGGATGACCGTGGGCGGCTCCCGGCGGAGCCGCCCACAGACGCCTGTGTGTAGCAGTAAAAAAGAGGGCCGTAAGAAAAAATTTCTTACGGCCCTCTATTCGCGCTTCCACTTTTTGTACTTGCGGGTACAGCGCTCCGGCAGGTCGACAAAGACCAGAATGATGTCCTCGCCGATCTTTTCGATTTCATCCCAGGAGATGACGATGTCCTCCTCGCGGCCGAAGAGACCGAAAAATTTGGGCGCGCCCGGTACGACGATGGCCGTGAGCTTGCCGCTGCACACGTCGATCTCGACGTCACAGATGTAGCCGAGCCGCGACCCGTCTTTCATGTTGATGACTTCCTTGCTTCGCAGATCGACGATTCTGCACATGAAATCCCCTCCTTTTGGGCGGATGTTCTATTTATATGAAAGAAAAATCCCTCAAATGCAAGTCCGGCTTCCACATGTTGGAAGCCGGACTTTTTCGCCCCGCGGGAGCTTTCAAAGAAACCGGAAACATGCTATAATAACCGCAGAGCGGTTATTACATGAAACGCAGGCCGTGCTCCCGCCCCTTGCGGGCAGTCCCAGCGGGACGGTGGAAACATGGCCGCATGACACTACGACCTCAGAGCGGTTATCACATGAAACGCAGGCCGTGCTCTCGCCCCTTGCGGGGCAGTCCCAGCGGGACGGCTGGAAACATGGCCGCATGACACTACGACCGCAGAGCAGTTATCACATGAAACCCTGGCCGTGCTCTCGCCCCTTGCGGGGGAGGTCCCAGCGGGACGGTTGAAAACATGGCTATATGACACCACGACGGCAGAGCGGCTTGCTGTATTTGACCTGGCCCGCTCTTTTGCAGGCGTGGGGAAACTGCTGTGAGCCCCGGAGCAGCGCGTCGCCGGAGCTGCGCGTCGCCGGAGCTGCGCGTCGCCAGAGCTGCGAAAAGCTGCCCTATTCAGGCTGTGCTGCCTGCGCGGGAAACCGGGTCAGCGGGCAGGCAGAGCCGTTTTGTACCGTGGGCTCCGCGTTCATGGTATATCCATTACACAGAGGAAAGGTGCGAGACTATGGATGCGAAAAGACCCGCAGCGGGGAGAGGCACGCGTGCAGACACGGCGGTCAACCAGACGCGCGAGGGCGTGATCGCGGGCCGCAACGGCGTGCTCGAGGCGCTCAAGGGCGGCGCCGCCATTGAGAAGATCTATGTTTCCAAAACCGAGAAAGAGGGCTCGATCATCCGCATTCTGGCGCTTGCGCGCGAGCGGCGCATTGTGGTCGCCGAGTGCGACCGTGTCAAGCTCGACTTTCTCTGCGGCATCAAGACTCACCAGGGCATCGCGGCGACATTGCAGCAGACCGAATACTGCGAGATTGCCGACATTCTCGCTCTTGCACGCGAGCGGGGAGAGACGCCGCTCGTGGTTATTGCCGATGAGATCGAAGACCCCTACAACCTCGGTGCCATCATCCGCACAGCCGAATGCGCCGGTGCGCACGGCGTCATCATTCCAAAGCACCGGGGAACGGGCGTCACCCCCGCGGTGACCAAGGCCTCGGCGGGCGCAGTCTTCCACATGAAGATCGCAAAGGCCGTCAATCTCGCCCAGGCGCTCGACGAGCTCAAGCAGGGCGGCCTGTGGGTGTACGGCGCCGACGGCGGCGCCGAGAGGAGTCTCTATGAGACCGACTTGAGTGGCCCCGCGGCCGTTGTGATCGGCTCAGAGGGCCGCGGGATCGGCAGACTGCTGCGCGAGAAGTGTGACTTTCTGGTCTCCATTCCGCTCGGCGGCCGGGTCAATTCCCTCAACGCCTCTGTGGCCGCGGGGATCGTGCTGTTTGAAATTGTGCGCCAGCGCGGCGTGAAATAGGAGTTAGAAGTGGCAAAGGACAGAAGAGAACTCAGAGAACGATACGGAATTCCGGATGTTTCCGCCTCCGGTGAGAGAAAGGCGGATCCGGCCGAGCTCGACGCGATGCTCGCCGAGTACCGCGCCAGAAAGAAGACCGGCGCCGTGGAGCCGGTGCCGCTGGTGCGCTTTGTCGAGCAGGCGACGGGAATCCCCATTCCCGCCCCGGAGCCGGCGAAGCAGGAGCAGGCCCCGGCGCCCAGGCAGGAGAAGAAAAAGCCGGCCCCGGCGACGCGGGGCGCCGAGACCGCAGAGCCGGCAGAGGAGAGCCGTACCCCCGCTGAAGCGGCGCCGGGCGCATCCGGCGACACGCTGGAGTTTGTGCCGCCCGGGGAGGAGCATTCGCACCGGGCCGTCGCCACGATGGAGAGGCCGGCTGAAAAGCCGCCCGAGGACCCGAAGCCGAGAGCAAAAATCGCCGAGGTGCGCGAGTATGTGCAGACCTCGTTCGAGGGCACGCCGGAACTGCCCAAAAAGTCGAAAGCTTTCCGGGTGGCCATTCCCGAGCCCGAGCCGGAGGAGAAGCCGCACGAGGAGATTGAAGAGCTCACCTTTGACAGCTATCTGAATTTTCCCGATGAGCCGCAGGAGCCGCCGACGCGCGGCCTGTTTCGCAAGATGCTCTCGGAGTTTGACGACATCGAGCAGGAGGATGACGACGAGCCGCTCTTTGAGCGCCGCCGGCGCGAGCCGCGGCCCCGGCGCAGCATCAGTTACAAATACGACGAGGACATTGACCGTGAGGCGGTCATCCGCGAGCTCTCCCACAAGCTCAGGCGCATGGCGGGCTTTCGCGCGGTGGCGCTGCTGCTGCTTTTGCCGCTGCTGTGGCTCGGCGTCTCACAGACGAGAGCGTTCTGCTACGTGCCGCAGGCGATTTCCCTCGCAGAGAACCCCTGGCTCTTTACGCTGATCAACGCCATTCTCTACGGCCTCTTTCTGGCGGTGACGGCGGGCGGCTTTGCCGAACCGCTGCGCGAGCTCGCACACGGCCGGCCGGGCTTTGAGCTCGGCGTGCTGCTCGCGGCGGCGGCGGCCCTCTGCCAGATCGCCGTCGGGCTTTTTGACCCGCAGCCCGAGCGCCTGCTGTACTGCGCGGTGCCGGCACTGTCCGTCTACTGCTATTACCACACGCGCGTGCAGTATCTCAAAAAGGTGCGCACCGACTACAAGATCGCGACCATGCCCGGAAACAAGACGGTCGCGACGACCGTCGGGGATGAGCAGCTCAAGCAGAAGCTCTGCGACAGTCCGGACGAGACCATCGGCATAGCCCTGCGCCAGCGGCAGAGCGTGCTGAAAAATGTGTTTGCCAAGTCCTTTGCCAGAACGCCGGTCGGCGTCCTCGGCGCGGCTGCGGGCATCCTCTGCGCGGTCGCGGCCGTGCTGATCGGGCTGTATTGCGGCATCGGCACAGGAGACGTCCAGGGCATGCTTGTGTGCCTCGCGGGCGGACTCTGTCTGATCGCGCCGGTCAACGGGGCCTTTGCCCTGCGCGCCCCCTTTGCCGCGGTGAGCGAGCGCATCAAGTCGAGCGGCGCCGCCATCATCGGCTACGACACCATTGAGAGCTTCTCGCGGCTCGACGAGATGATTCTCAATGACAACGACCTCTTTCCGCCCGAGTCGGTGGTGCTCACCGGCACGAAGATGTACGGCTCGGCCCGCATCGACGAGGTGATTGTCAGCGCCGCGAGCATCTTCCGCGCGCTCGACGGGCCGCTGTCATCGGTCATGCTCTCCATCATCGACGGGCGCGAGGAGCTGCTGCGCCCCGTCACCGAGATCAAATACCAGGACGAGCGGGGCATACTCGCCTTTATCGAGGGGGCCGTGGTGCTCGTGGGCAACCGCGAATTCATGGCCTACAACAAGGTGCCCGTACCAAACGACAACCTCGACCGGCGCGTGCTCGACAGCGGCAAAAGCCCCGTCTATGTCGCCATCAACGGCAAACTCGCGGCGCTCTTGAGCCTGCACTACCAGGTGAGCCCCATCATGCGCCGGTACCTTCGAAAATTTGTTTCGGGCGGGGTCAATCTGCTCGTCAAGACCAACGACCCGGTCGTCACGGCTGAGTTTGTCGCGCAGAAGTTCGGCCTCGCCGCCGACTGTGTACGCCTGATTCCGTCGCGCTTCAACGCGGAGATCGTCGAGGAGGAGCGCAAGGCGGTCGAGAGATCGGACATCTCGATTGTGACCATCACGCGCGACTACGCCACGTTCCTGCGCACGGCGTCCGGCTGCCTGCGGCTGAAAAATGCGCTCGCCATCACGGGGCTCTGCTGTCTGCTGAGCATCGTCATGGGTGTGGTTCTTGTGGGGTTCATCGCGTTCACCGGGCGCTTTGAACTCTTTGACCCGGCGATTCTGCTCTTTTTCGGCGTGCTGTGGAGTCTGCCGGCGCTGCTCGTGAGCCGCATTACAAAGTGGTTGTCCTAAACGGCGGTGCTGCCGCATAGAAATAGAAGCGTCAAAGCGAAAAATCTTCGCTTTGGCGCTTTTTTCAGCCCCGCCCTTTTGGCAGATGTAACGGAATGTGGGGGCCCGGTTCGTGAACTTTGTATAAAGTTCACAGGCCGGTGGGGAAAAATCGCCGGTTTAAGTTGATTTTTTGGACATGCGCGATTATAATTTTATGCATAGGAGTCATCAAATTGTGCAAAATGAACAACTCTAACTGTGCAAAATGACGAGCTACGAAGTCCTATCTGTATTACCTATTTTTGAAGGGAGAGAAAGAGATGAAACCATATCCTGTTAAGAACCTGCGAAATGTCTGTCTGCTCGGCCGAGGTGGCGACGGAAAGTCCACTCTGGTGGAGGCGGCGCTGTTCTTAACCAAGGCGACCGACCGTTTGGGCAAAGCGGCCGACGGGAATCTGGTCTGCGACTTTGACCCGGAAGAGGTCAAGCGTAAAATCTCCATTTCGACGGCGGTGGCGCCGGTGGAATACAAGGGCTGTAAAATCAACTTCATCGACACCCCCGGCTACTACGACTTTGTCGGCGAGGTGGAGCAGGGCGCGCGCGTCGCCGAGACGGCGCTCATCGTCATCTCGGCCAAGGCCGGCGTCGGCGTATCGGCGGAGAAAGCCTGGAAAGTCGCGATGGACGCGAAGCTCTCCAAGCTCGTGTTCGTGTCGAAAGTCGATGAGGAGAACGCGCATTTCTACCACGCGCTCGAGAAGCTGCACGAGAAGTTCGGCGTGTCCATCTGCCCGGTCATGATTCCGATCATTGAGGAGGAAAAGGTCGTCGGCTATGTCGATCTGCTCTCGCTCAAGGCCAAAAAGTACAAGGACGGCGTGCCGAGCGAAGTGCCGGTTCCCGAGGCGATGAACAAGAAGATCGAAGAGCTCACCAACATGATCAACGAGGCGGTCGCCGAGACCTCCGAGGAGCTTATGGAGAAGTTCTTCTCGGGCGAGCCTTTCACCCGCGAGGAGATTGTCAAGGGCTTCAAGGCCGGCGTGCTCGACGGGTCGATCACCCCGGTCGTCTGCGGCATCTCCACCAAGATGGAGGGCGTCTCAAACGTGCTCGACATGCTGGTGGAGTACTACCCGTCGCCCGATGAGCGCGCGAGTGAGAAAGTGCTCGACAAAGCGGGCAGCGAAACGGAGCTCAAAATGGACGAGAGCGGCCCCCTGGCGGCGCTCGTCTTCAAGACCGTTGCCGACCCGTTCGTCGGCAAGATGTCCTACTTCAAGGTGTTCTCGGGCGTCATGAAGCCCGACAGCTCGGTGGTCAACACCCGGACCGGTCAAAACGAGAAGATCGGCCGGTGCTACTTCGTGCGCGGCAAGAAACAGGTTGAGGCGCCGCAGGTCGGCGTCGGCGACATCGGCGTGGTCACAAAGCTCGCCGGCACCGCCACGGGCGACACACTCTGCGCGCCCGGCCATGAGATCACCCTGCACGGAATTGATTTCCCGAAGCCCTGCCTGACCATGGCGATCATCCCCAAGGCGAAAGGCGACGAGGAGAAGATCTCCTCCGGCGTGCAGCGCCTGCTCGAGGAGGACCCGACGCTCGGCTTTGTCACCGACAAGGAGACCAAGCAGCAGCTCATCTCGGGTATGGGCGACGTGCATCTCGACGTCATCGTCTCGAAGCTGAAATCCAAATTCGGCACCTCAGTCGATCTCGAGGAGCCGATCACCGCCTACCGTGAGACCATCCGCAAGAAAGTCAAAGTCGAGGGCAAACACAAGAAACAGTCGGGCGGCCACGGCCAGTTCGGCCACGTCTGGATCGAGTTTGAGCCCTGCCCCGAGAGCGAGGAGCTCGTCTTTGAGGAGAAGGTCTTCGGCGGCGCGGTTCCGAAGAACTTCTTCCCGGCGGTGGAAAAGGGTCTGCGCGACTGCGTCAAGGCGGGCGTGCTCGCGGCCTATCCGGTGGTGAACCTCAAGGCGACGCTGGTCGACGGTTCCTACCACCCGGTCGACTCGTCGGAGATGGCGTTCAAAGTTGCGGCCGGCCTCGCGTTCAAAAACGGCCTGCCGAACGCCGGCCCCGTGCTGCTCGAGCCGATCGGCCATCTGAAAGCCTATGTGCCGGATAAGAACATGGGCGACGTCATCGGCGACATCAACAAGCGCCGCGGCAGAATTCTCGGCATGAATCCGGCCCACGACGGCCTGCAGGAGGTCGAGGCGGAGGTGCCGATGGCCGAGATGCACTCCTACGCGACGGATCTGCGCTCCATCACCAAGGCTCGCGGCTACTTTGAGCTCGCCTTTGAGCGCTATGAGGAGGCTCCGCCGAATGTGGCGCAGAAAGTTGTGGAGGAGAGAAAGAAACTTCTCGAAGCGGAGTAACAGATGAATTTTGGACCCGGGCCGGTTTTGGCGGCCCGGGTCTCTTTCATTTTGCTCTTTTTGGCATGTTTGGCGCGGGGGATACATAAATATGATTCAGAGCCAAAATAGTCAAAAAGGAGCCAAATGCTATGTTTGTCATCTCAATGAAGCTGGGGAAGAAAAAATTAATTGCCATCATCGCCGTGGCGGTGCTGCTTGTCGTGGGGCTCGTGTGGCTTCTGATGCCGAAGGATGTGCGCGAGGACACGGCGCCCGTCGCCAAGATCAAGACCACGCGCATCAAGGAGAACGCCGACCGCATCGCCTTTTTGAATCAGTACGGCTGGGAGGTTGTCAGCGAGCCCGCCGAGATTGTGGAGGTGACGGTGCCAAAGGAGTTCGACGACGTCTACGAGAACTACAATCAGCTGCAAAAGCAGCAGGATTTCGATCTGACCAAATATAGGGGCAAACGCATCAAGCGCTACACCTATGAGGTGACCAATTACCCGGACGCCGACGCCGGTACGGTGGTCGCAAATGTGCTCATCTACAAAGATAAGGTAATCGGCGGCGACATTTGCAGCACGCAGCTCGGCGGTTTCATGCACGGCTTCTCACAGGACTCTTAAGTGATCTCACGGCGCGCCCGGCGGACAACCGCCGGGCGCGTTTTCTTTTGCGGCGCGGTTTGACAAAGCGGCCGGATGCGGGTAAAATAAACTTGTTGTTCCCTTGCAGGATTTGGAAGAGAAAGGGAACCCAAAAACAGATGGAGAGGATGCGTCCGCCGCGCGGGCGCGAAGAGAAGTATGATCAAAAGTATGACCGGCTACGGTAGAGCGCAGGCGCTCGTGGGTGGCAAGGACATCACGGTGGAGATCAAATCGGTTAACCACCGCTATTTCGACTTCAGCATCCGTGCGCCGCGCATCTACGGTTTTCTCGAAGAGAAGCTCAAGACCCTCACCCAGAAATACATCAGCCGCGGCAAGGTCGACGTCTACGTGTCGGTCAATGTCGTCGAGGGACCAGATGCGGACATCCAGCTCAACACCTCCCTGCTGAGAAGCTATCTCGACGCGCTCGGGCGGCTCTCGAGCGAGTTCGGGCTCAAAGACGACATCTCGGTCATGAGCGTCGCGCGCTACAGTGACATCTTCACCGTGGTCCGCGCGGAGGAAAACGCCGACGAGCTCTGGTGCGAGGTGGAGCAGGTGGCGCTCGAGGCGATCTCCTCGTTTATGCAGATGCGCACCGCCGAGGGCGAGCGTATGTATCAGGATCTTCTCAGCCGGGAAGCCTATATTGAGCAGGTGCTGGAAAAAATTGAGGCCCAGTCCCAGAACACACTGACCGACTACCGCAGCCGCCTCTACGCAAAGGTCAAAGAGCTGCTCGGCGACACTCAGATCGACGACAGCCGCATTCTGACCGAGGTGGCGCTCTATGCCGACAAGATCGCGGTCGACGAGGAGACGGTGCGCCTGCGCAGCCACCTCAAGCAGTATCTGAGCATGATCGGCAGCGATGTGCCCGTCGGGCGCAAGCTCGACTTTCTGATTCAGGAGATGAACCGCGAGGTCAACACCATCGGCTCCAAGTCGAACAACCTCACCATCAGCCAGATGGTGGTCGATCTCAAGGCGGAGATTGAGAAAATTCGTGAACAGGTGCAGAATATCGAATAAAGAGCGGGGGAGTTAAAGCGTGAAGCTGATCAATATCGGGTTCGGCAACATGGTCTCGGCGAGCCGCCTTGTGGCGATTGTGAGCCCCGAGTCCGCGCCCATCAAACGGATCATTCAGGAGGCGCGCGACAAGAGCATGCTCATCGACGCGACCTACGGCAGACGCACCAGGGCGGTCATCATCACCGACAGCGACCACATCATTCTGTCGGCGGTTCAGCCGGAGACGGTGGCCGGGCGCCTTGACGACGGGGGTGACGACGATGAGCTCGACGAGGAGTGACCGCGGGCTGCTGCTGGTGATCTCCGGCCCGTCGGGCGCCGGCAAGGGCACGGTGATCGCCGATCTGCTCAAAAAGACCGACGACACGTTCTACTCGGTCTCGATGACGACGCGCCGGCCGCGCCCGGGCGAGGTCGACGGCAAAAACTACTACTTTGTCTCGCGCGAGAGCTTTGAGCACGAGATTGAGACCGGCGGTCTGCTCGAATATGCCTGCTACAACGACAACTACTACGGCACGCCGGTGCGCGCGGTGCGCGAGCAGCTCGAGGCGGGCAAAAACGTCATTTTGGAAATTGAGGTCAAGGGCGCCGCGATCGTCAAGGAGCGTATGCCCGAGGCGCTGACCATCTTTGTGATGCCGCCGACGCCGGAGATTCTCGCCGAGCGGCTTCGCGGGCGGCAGACCGAGACCGACGAGGAGATTCAAAACCGCCTGCGCATCGCCGCCGAGGAGATGAAGCTGGCGGCCATCTACGACCGGCTTGTGGTCAACGACGAGGTGTCGCGCGCGAGCGACGAAATATTGTCCATTATCCGCGCTGAGCGGCAGCGCCGCATGGCAGCGGTGTGAAACTGACAGAATTGTGAAGGGTGGAAATGTTCATGAGTATGCTCAAACCGGCAATCAGTGAGCTGATTGGCAAGGATGACAGCAGGTATTCTCTGGTGATTGCTGTGGCGAAGAGGGCGCGCCAGATCGCCGACGACTCGGAGAAGCTGGGGGTACATCTGAAAGAAAAACCGGTGAAAATCGCCGTCGGCGAATTCGCGCAGGGCAAGATCAAGATTGTCGAGGCGGATAAAAACGTCTGGCGTGAAGACGAGTGAGATGCGAAGGTGGCAGTTTTGCCACCTTTTGTTTTAGGATGAGTGACGATGATAGCAAAAGTTGCCATTGAAAATCTGACCTATCCGGCGGACGCCCTGTTTGACTACGAGGTGCCCGCAGAGCTCGAGGGTGCGCTGCGCCCCGGCTGCCGGGTGGTGGTGCCCTTCGGCGGCGGCAACCGGCGCCGCCAGGGCATGGTCATGGCGCTCGCAGAACACAGCGAGCTTGCGTCGCTCAAGCGGGTGCAGCGGCTGGTCGACGAGACGCCTGTGCTGTCCGAGGAGCTTCTGGGGCTTGTGGGCTTTTGCAAGCGCAGGTGGTTTTGCACCTACTTCGACGCGATCAAGGCCATTCTGCCGACGGGCAGCCGCGTGCGGCTGCGCGAGTACGCCGTGCCGACCGGCGAGCCCTATTCGGGCGACGATACGCTTGCGCGGGAGCTCATCGCCCTTGCGCAGAGCTCCGGCCGGCTCGATCTGGAAAAGCTGAGAAAAGAGCGCAGCGAGCCGATCGACTCCGCGCTCGCCGAGCTGCTGCAGGCGGGGGCGCTCAGACGGGTGTCGGATGTGCGCCGCAACGCCAGCGATATGACGCGGCTCGCGGCGCGGCTTGCGGTGTCCCACGAGGAGGCGGACGCCTATGTGCGCGACTGCCGCGCAAACGCGGCCAAGCACGAGAAAGTGCTCGACATCCTCAAGGGCTGTGAGAGCGTGCCGGTGACAGAGCTGTGCTACCTTTCCGGGGTGAGCAAGAGCGTCGTCGACACGCTCGCCCGGCGGCAGATCATCGAGCTTCACACCCTCGAGCTGCTGCGCCGCCCCTACCGGGAGAAGACGCGCGGCGGCGACCGGGAGCCGATCCGCCTCAGCGCCGGGCAGCACAGCGTCCTCGAGGGGCTCTGGGCCCTGTGCGCCGGCGGACGGCCCGAGGCGGCGCTTCTGCACGGCGTCACGGGTTCGGGTAAGACCGAGGTCTACATCAGCCTGATTGACCGCGTGATCGCCGCCGGGCGGAATGTCATTGTGCTGGTGCCGGAGATCGCGCTCACCCCGCAGCTGACCGACCGCTTCTACTCGCGCTATGGCGAGCGGGTCGCGGTGCTGCACAGCGCGCTCTCGGTCGGCGAGCGCTACGACGAGTGGAAGCGCCTGAAAAACGGCGAGGCGAGCATCGCTGTCGGCACGCGCTCGGCCATCTTCGCCCCGCTCGACAACGTGGGGCTGATCGTCGTCGACGAGGAGCAGGAGGGCTCCTACAAATCGGAGAATTCGCCGCGCTACCACGCGCGCGACGTCGCGAAGTACCGCGCGGTGAAAAACGGGGCGCTGCTGCTGCTCGCGTCGGCCACTCCGTCGGTCGAGAGCTACATGAGTGCGAAGCTCGGGCGCTATCATCTGTTCACCCTGAGCGAACGCTACGGGGGCAGCACTCTGCCGGAGGTTCTCATCGCGGATATGCGCGAGGATCTGGCAAAGGGCGAGACGAGCGCCATCGGCGAGACACTGGCGGCGGAGCTGCGCTTCTGTCTCAAGCGCGGCGAGCAGGCGGTGCTCTTTCTGAACCGCCGCGGCTACAACACCTTTGTCGGCTGCCGGGCCTGCGGGGAGGTGCGCACCTGCCCGAACTGCAGCATCGCCATGACCTACCACAGCAGAAACGGGCTGCTGATGTGCCACTACTGCGGCCACAGCGAGGAGCTGTCGGACGTCTGTCCGGTCTGCGGCAGCCGCGGTATGCGCCATCTCGGCACCGGGACCCAGCGGGTGGAGGAGCAGCTCGCCGAGCTCTTTCCCACGGCGCGCGTCTGCCGGATGGATCTCGACACCACAAGCTACAAATCCTCCCACGAGAAGCTGCTCGGCGCGTTTCGCGACGGGGAGTACGATATTCTGCTCGGCACGCAGATGGTCACCAAGGGGCTCGATATGCCGAATGTGACGCTGGTCGGCGTGCTCTCGGCGGACGCCATGCTCTTCGTGGAGGACTACCGCGCCGCCGAGCGCACTTTCATGCAGCTGACGCAGGTGGTGGGCCGCGCGGGCCGCGCGGGAAAGCGCGGCTACGCCGTGATTCAGACCTACTGCCCGGACAACCGGGTGATCGAGCTCGCCCGCCGGCAGGACTATGAGGGCTTCTTTGAGGAGGAGATCCTCTTTCGCAAGAACATGATCTATCCGCCCTACTGCGACATCTGTCACATCATGTTCACCGGCGCTGACGAGGGCGGGGTGCGCGAGGCGGCAAAGCGCTTTCACACGGCTCTCGCGGATGAGTTTCGCCGGACGCAGGCCGCAAACATCATTCTCTTTGCGCCGGCCCCGCCGCCGATTGCGAAGATCAGTCAGAAGTACCGCCAGCGGATTCTTCTCAAGTGCCGCGACGACAAAAAACTACGCCAAACGCTTGATAAAATGCTTTGCAATTTTTATAATAATAGGGAAAACAGAGGTGTCTCCATCTATGTGGACATCAACCCGAATCTGTAAAGGAGAACCAAATGGCCATACGTACCATACTCAATAAAAAAGAGGACGCGCTGCGCAAGAAGTGCCGTCCCATCGATCGCATCACCCCCCATCTGCTGACGCTGCTCGACGACATGCGCGAGACGGTCGTCGACGCCAACGGCGCCGGGCTCGCGGCGCCCCAGGTCGGCGTTTTGCGCCGCATCGCGGTGGTGGTCAATGAGAACGATGAGATCTTCGAGCTGATCAACCCCGAGATCGTCGAACGCCGCGGTGAGCAGCAGGAGCTCGAGGGCTGCCTGTCCGACCCGGGTGAGTGGGGCATCACGAGCCGCCCCCAGTGGGTCAAGGCCAGGGCCATGAACCGGCAGGGCGAGTGGTATGAGCTCGAGGGCGAGGGCCTCTTCGCGCGGGCCATCTGCCACGAGATCGACCATCTCGACGGCATCCTCTTCACCGACCATGCGCTGAAGATCCTCACGGACGAACAGCTCACCGAATTTCTCGAGCAGCAGGCCGCCGCCGAGAACGAGAAAGCGTGACGGTTTGAGAATTCTGTTTTACGGCACGCCGGAGTTCGCCGCTGTGCATCTGCGCGCGCTGCTCGGCGCGGGCCATGAAATCGGGGCGGTGGTCACCCAGCCCGACAAGCCGCTCGGACGCAAGAAGATCGTCACGCCGCCGCCGGTCAAGGCGGCGGCGCTCGAGGCGGGCATCCCGGTATACCAGCCGGTGCGCCTGCGCGACGGCAGCTTTGAGAGCCTCGTGCGCGGCATCGCGCCCGAGCTTGCGGTCGTGGTGGCCTACGGCAGGCTGCTGCCAGCCGGCGTACTCGCCATTCCCCAATATGAGACCATCAACATCCACGCGTCGCTGCTGCCGAAATACCGCGGCGCGGGCCCCATCCAGTGGGCGATTTTAAACGGCGAGCGCGAGACCGGCGTCACCAGCATGATGGTGGGCGAGGAGCTCGACGCGGGGGACATTCTGCTGTCAAAGGCCACGCCGATCGGCGAGGGGGAGACCTACGGCGAGCTGCAGGAGCGACTCGCGCCTCTCGGGGCGCAGCTGCTGCTCGAGACGGTCTCCGCCATCGAGAGCGGCGCCGCACGCCGCACGCCGCAGGATGCATCACAGGTGAGCCTGGCCCCCATTCTGACCAAGGAACTCTCGCCGATTGACTTTCATAAGCCGGCCTTTCTGGTTGCGCGCCAGGTCTGCGGGCTCAACCCGTGGCCGGTCGCAACCCTGCCGTGGGACGAGCGTAAACTGCGGGTGTTTCGCGCCTTTGTGGGCGGCGAGACCGCCGATCGGCCCGGCACGGCCCGCGCTGACGGCGACGCGATCTCGGTCGCCTGCGGCGACGGAAAAACCGTGCGCCTGACCGATGTGCAGCTCGAGCTGTCAAAGCGAATGAGCGCCGCCGATTTTCTGCGCGGGCACCCCATCGAGGGGACCCGGCAGCTGCTTTAGGAGGATTGTATGTTCTGGATTGACTATTGGTATATTGTCCTGGTGCTGCCCGCCGTCCTGTTCGCCTCGTGGGCCCAGTGGAACGTCAGCAGCGCCTTTCGCAAGTACGGCAGTGTGAGAACGGCCCGCGGCGTCACCGGCCGTGAGGTCGCCGAGCAGATTCTGCGCGACAACGGCATCACGGATGTCACGGTGGAGTCGGTGCGCGGCAATCTCTCGGACCACTACGACCCGCGCGCAAAGAAGATCCGCCTGTCGGACGGGGTCTACGCCAGCGACTCCATCGCGGCGCTCGGCGTCGCCGCCCACGAGGCAGGCCACGCAGTGCAGCACCATGTGGGCTACAGCCCGCTCAAGCTGCGAAACGCCATCATTCCCGTTTGCAACATCGGCTCGAACCTCTCGATGCCGCTGATTCTGCTCGGCATCTTCATGAGCTATCAGCCCCTCGTGGTGGCGGGCATCGCGCTCTTCGGCCTTGTGACGCTCTTTCAGCTTCTCACCCTGCCGGTGGAATTCAACGCGAGTTCCCGGGCCATGGCGGTGCTCTCAAACGGAGGGTATCTCACCCCGGGCGAGCTCGACGGCGCGGGACGCATGCTCAAGGCGGCGGCGCTGACCTATGTGGCGGCGCTGCTGGTGGCGCTTGCGAATCTGCTGCGGCTGATTCTGCTCTTCGGCCGCCGCAACAGCCGTGACTGACGCGCGCCAGACGGCGCTCTCGGCGGCGCTCACCATGCGAAAGACCGGCGGCTACTCGAATCTCGTGCTCTCGGCGCAGCTTGCGCGCGCCGGACTGCCGCCGCTTGAGCGGGGGCTCGCGGCCGAGCTCTTCTACGGCGCTCTCGAGCGCCGGCGCACACTTGACTACTACATCGCCCGGTACAGCGGCCGCCGCGTGGAGACGCTGGATGCGGCCGTGCAGGAGATACTGCGCCAGGGGATGTATCAGCTTTTGTATCTGACGCGGATTCCGCCCTCGGCGGCCTGCAACGAATCGGTGCGCCTCGCTGCGCGCCATGCCGCGCGCGCCAAGGGCTTTGTCAACGCCGTGCTGCGCGCCGCCGCGCGGGGGCTTTCGGCCGCCGAGCCGCCGGACAGCCTCGCTGTGCGCTGCTCGGTGTCGGACAGCATCGCAGGGCTTCTGTGCCACCAGTACGGCGAAGAGACCGAGGCGATGCTCATGAGCTTTTTCGAGCGGGGGGGCACCGATCTCACGGTCAACACGCTGCGCACGACGCCCGCCGCGCTCGCCTCCCGCTTCGCGCAGGCCGGCGTCGAGGCGGTCGAAAACGATGCGGGCGGTCTCACCATCCCCGCGAGCGGAGACATCACGAAGCTTCCCGGCTTTGCCGAGGGGCTCTTCTTTGTACAGGACACGGCGTCCCGGCTCACCGCCTGGATCGCGCGCCCCGCGCCCGGGCAGACGGTCTTTGATCTTTGCGCCGCGCCCGGCGGCAAGAGCTTTCTCATGGCGCTCGCCATGGGGGATGAGGGCAGAATCCTCTCGTTTGACTGCCACGGGGCAAAGCTCCCGCTGATACGCGACGGCGCCGCGAGGCTGGGGCTTGCCAGCATCGAGACAAGGCTCGGCGACGCGGCGGTCTTTGACCCGTCTCTCTCGTCGGCAGCCGATCTCGTGCTGTGCGACGTGCCCTGTTCGGGGCTCGGCGTCATGAGAAAGAAGCCCGAGATCCGCTACAAGGAGGTCGACGACTTCAAGCATCTGCCAAAGACCCAGCTTGCCATTCTGGAAAACGGCGCGCGCTATGTGCGCCCCGGCGGAGCGCTTCTCTACTCGACCTGTACGCTCAACCGGCGCGAAAACGAGGGCGTCGTGGAGGCGTTTCTCAGCGCGCACGACGACTTTCGGCCCGTCGACGGTTGGGAACTGCTGCCGCGCTCTTTCGTCGAAAGAAGAGACGACAGCCCCTATGTGCGTCTGCTGCCGCAGATTCACGCAACAGACGGCTTCTTCTTCTGCAAAATGATTCACCGCTGACACACGAGGAGACTCTATGGAAAAAACCGATCTCAAGTCGCTCTCCTTTGAAGAGCTCACAGCTTTTTTCACGGCGCTCGGCGAGCCGGCCTTTCGCGCGGGCCAGGTTTTCACCTGGCTGCACCGCGGGGCCGAGAGCTTTGACGAGATGACCAATCTCTCCCTCGCGCTGCGAAAGAAGCTGTCGGAGCAGGCGCTTGTCACCGTGTCCCGCATCGAGCGAAAGCTCGTCTCGAAGATCGACGGAACCATCAAATACCTCTTTCGGCTCGCCGACGGACAGTGCATCGAAACCGTACTGATGAGCTATCGCCACGGCGACTCCATCTGTCTGTCGACCCAGGCGGGCTGCCGCATGGGCTGCAACTTCTGCGCGTCGACGCTGGGCGGGCTTGTGCGCCATCTGACGCCGGGCGAGATTCTCGACCAGGTGCTCTTCGCCCAGAAGGACAGCGGGCGGCGCGTTTCGTCCATTGTGCTGATGGGAATCGGCGAGCCGCTCGACAACTTTGACAATGTATTAAAGTTTTTAAAACTGGTCAATGATGAGAGAGGCGTCAACATCGGCATGCGGCACATCTCGCTGTCGACCTGCGGCATCGTGCCGAAGATCGACGAGCTCGCCGCGCACCATCTGCCGCTGACCCTGTCGATTTCGCTGCACGCGCCAAGCGATGAGATCCGTGACAGGATGATGCCCATCAACCGCAAATACCCCGTGGAAGAGCTGCTTGCGGCCTGCCGGCGCTATGTGAATGAAGTCGGGCGCAGAATCACGTTTGAATACGCCCTGATCGAGGGGGTCAACAACTCCGACGAGACGGCGCGCATGCTCGCCGATAAGCTTCACGGCATGCTCTGCCACGTCAATCTCATCCCCGTAAACTATGTAAAGGAACGGGGATATCACAAGCCGTCGCCCGAGCGGGTCGCGCAGTTTGCGCGCGTACTCGAGCAGCGCGGGATCCCCGTGACCGTGCGCCGCAAGCTCGGCGGGGACATCGACGCCTCCTGCGGGCAGCTGCGCCGGGAGAGCGATCAGACACAGGAGGTGGGCCTATGAGAGGGCATGGACAGACGGATATCGGGCTTGTGAGAACGGAAAATCAGGATACTTACCTGCTGACGACTCTCGGCGAGAACACGGCGTTCGCCGTGGTGTGCGACGGCATGGGCGGCATCAGCGGCGGCCAGCTCGCAAGCCGCCTTGCGATTCGCACGCTGGAGCAGCAGGTGCGCGAGCGCTACTACGAGGAACTGTCGATGGCCGAGGTCAAGGAGCTTCTCCAGTTCGCGCTGCAGAGCGCAAACGATGCGATTCTCGCCGAGGCGCGGCGCGACGCGACCAACCACGGCATGGGAACCACGGCGGTCGTGGCGCTCTTCCGTGAAAACGAGGGCGTCATCGCCAACATCGGCGACAGCCGCGCCTACATCCTCGCGAGCGGGGAAATCGCCCAGATCACCGAGGACCACTCCATGGTGCAGGAGCTTGTCCAGAGCGGCAAGATTACGCCCGAGGAGGCGGCCCACCACCCGCAGAAGAACATCATCACCAAGGTGCTCGGCATGCCGGGCAAGTGCGAGGTGGACTACTTCGATATCGAGGTCTACGAGAGCATACTGGTGCTGCTGTGCTCAGACGGGCTGACCAATGTGCTCGACGCGCAGAAGATCGCCACCATCATCTTCGGCGCGGCCGATCTCGACGCGGCGGTGAGCGGTCTGATCGAAGCCGCCAACGCCGGCGGCGGGCAGGACAATGTGACGGCGGTGCTCTTCACGCCGGGGAAAGAGCAGGTGAGAGCGGATGGATAGGCTGATCGGAAAAATCATCAACGACCGCTACCGCATCCAGAGCATCGTCGGCACCGGCGGCATGTCGGTGGTCTTCAAGGCGGTCGACATGCTCACAAACCAGACCGTGGCGGTCAAGGTGCTCAAGCAGGAATTCCTTGAGGACAGTCAGTTTCGCCGCCGCTTTGAGACCGAGTCGAACGTCATCGCCATGATGGACCACGAGAACATCGTGCGCATTCTCGACGTGGGGCTCAACGACGACCTCTACTACATCGTCATGGAGTATGTCGACGGCATCACGCTCAAGCAGTACATCGAGCGGCAGGGGCCGCTCAAGTGGCGCGAAACCCTCTACTTTGTCACCCAGGTGCTCGAGGCGCTTGAACACGCCCACAACAAGGGCATTGTGCACCGCGACATCAAGCCGCAGAACATCATGCTGCTCGACAACGGCTCCATCAAGGTGACGGACTTCGGCATCGCGCGCATCTCGAGCACCAACACCAACACCATGACCGACAAGGCGATCGGTTCGGTTCACTACATCAGCCCCGAGCAGGTCAGCGGCGAGAAGACCGACTACCGCTCGGACATCTACTCGCTGGGCGTGATGATGTACGAGATGCTCACAAATTCGCTGCCGTTTGACGCGGAGAATCCCGTGTCGGTCGCGCTGATGCAGCTGCAGAGCACGCCGAAGCGCCTGACTGAAATCGACCCGGAGATCCCCGAGGGCCTTGAGGACATTGTGCTCAAGGCCATGGCGAAGAGCCCCGACCGGCGCTACCAGTCGGCCGGCGAGATGCTCGAGGACATTGAGCGCTTCAAGAGCAACCCGTCCATCCGCTTTGAATACGAGTACTTCAGCGACGACAAACCCACCAAGTACATGGACGCCATCAAGCTCGTGCGCGAGGAGGAAGAGGTCACGACCGGAAAGAACAAGAAAGTCTTTTTGAGCGTCGCCACCGGCATCATCGCCTGCTTTTTGGTGGTGGGCGTGCTCGCCGCGTTCCTGTGGCCCATGCTCTTTCCGGGCAACACCGCGCCGAGCGACATCGAGGTGCCCACGCTCCTCGGGCAGGACTATGAGGCGGTGCTCTCAAACCCGGAGTACGAGGGCAAATTCCGCATCATCAAAATCTCCGAGGAGTACAACGAGCAGTACGGAGCGGGGCAGATCTTCGATCAGGACCCGAATCCCGGCATGACCGTCAAGGTCGGCGCGGACATCCGGGTCTCGGTGAGCCTCGGCGAGAAGACCGTGGTCGTGCCGCCGCTCGCCGGACGGGACTACCGCCAGGCCGAGGTGTCGCTGGGCAAGCTCGGCATCAAGTATGAGATCATCGAAGAGTATCACGACACAGTCGTGCAGGACTATGTCATCCGCACCGAGCCGGCGGAGAACACTGTGGTCGACGAAAACACAGTGGTCAAGGTCTATCGCAGCCTCGGCCCGGAGATCAAGATGACTAAGGTACCATATGTGATTGACCTGCTTGAAAACGAGGCCCGCCGCGAGCTGGAAAAAGCCGGCCTCGTAGTGGGCACGGCGGAGTCGGTGCCCTCTGACAAGGCGCCGGGCGTCGTTCTGAGCCAGAGCATTGAAGCCGAGACCGAGGTCAGCGAGGACACCGTTGTCAACCTCACGGTCAGCGACGGCTCGCTCTACCCGCAGGAGCGCGAGATCACCATCACGCTGCCCCAGATGGCGGAGCCGTTTCTCGTCACGGTCAGGCAGTCGAACGAGATCGTCTACGAGCAGACCCACACCTCCGACCAGGGAAGCCTGCGCCTCGTGCTGCGTGGCAGCGGTGAGGAGATGGTTGAGATCTACATCAACGGGGAGCTCAGTCAGTCGAGCTACGTCAACTTCAGCGACTGAGGCGCGGCGCAATGACTGGAAGAGTGGTAAAGGGAATCGGCGGCTTCTACTATGTGCAGACCGACGGCGGCGTCTACTGCTGCCGTGCGCGCGGCCGGTTCCGAAAGGACTCGGTGTCCCCCGCGGTCGGGGACCGGGTTGAGATATCCGTGGTCGATGAGGCAGCCAGAGAGGGCGCGCTTGAGCGCATTGAGCCGCGCAGAAACTTTCTCATCCGCCCGCCCATCGCAAACATCGACGTCATGCTCATCATTGCGGCGGCCGCAAACCCCGCGCCGTCGACGCTGCTGATCGACAAGCTTGTCGCCATCTGCGAAAAAAAGAACATCACGCCCTGCGTCTGTATCAACAAGACCGATCTTGCGGACGGGGAGGAGCTCTGCCGCATCTACCGGGACATCGGCTACGAGGCGCTCGCGGTCTCGGCTGCCACCGGCGAGGGGATCGACCGTCTGCGCACAGTGATCGAGGGGCGCGTGTGTGCTTTCTCGGGCAACTCGGGCGTTGGCAAGTCGAGTCTGCTCAACGCGCTCGACGCGTCGTTTGCTGCTCAGACCGGGGAGCTCAGCGCCAAGATCGAGCGCGGCCGCCACACCACGCGCCACGTCGAGCTCTTTGCGCTGGCCGGCGGCTGGATCGCCGACACGCCGGGTTTCGGCGACATCAGCATCGAGCGCTTTGAGACGGTGTACAAAGAGGAACTGCCGGGCTGCTTTGCGGAGCTTGGGCAGTACGAGGGGCAGTGCCGCTTTCTCGGCTGCGCCCACGACCGCGAGCCGGGCTGCGCCGTCAAGCGGGCGGTGGAGACGGGTGAAATGGCCCGCAGCCGCTACGAGAGCTATCTTTCCATGTATCATGAAGTCAAGGACATCAAGGAGTGGGAGCGCCGATGAACACCTGTTACATTCTCGCGTCAGGCGGGTTTACAAAGCGCGAGGCCGAAGCCATCCGCCGCGAACGCGGGCCGCAGGATCTTCTCATCTGCGCCGACGGCGGCTTTGACCACGCGGTGCGCTACGGGCTCACCCCCGATTTGATCATGGGCGATTTTGACTCGGTGCGAAACCGCGATTTCGGCGGTGTGCCGGTCAAACAGTTCCCCGCTCACAAGGACGACACCGACACGGGTATTGCCATCGCCGAGGGCGAACTGAGAGGCTACCGGCGCTTTGTGCTCTACGGCTGTCTCGGCGGGCGGCTCGACCACACGGTGGCGAACCTCTCGCAGATGGAGGGGCTGGCGCAGCGCGGGTGTGCCTGCGAGCTGCGCTCTGCCCGAAACGAGGCGCACATCCTGCGCGACGGCGTGCTGCGTCTGCGCGCGCGCCGAGGCTGCAAGCTGTCGGTTTTTGCGCTGTTTGGCGAGGCGCGCGGCGTGACGCTTGAGCAGGTGGAGTACCCCCTGAAAAACGCAACGCTCACGCCCGGCTATCCGCTCGGGGTGAGCAACGAATTTCAAAAGGGCGAGGCAATTATCAGCGTCCGGGAGGGGACGCTGCTCGTGATACTCTCAAAAGATTGACGCGCGGACAAGCTACATTTGAAAAAAACCCTCATATACTGCTCATAAGAACAGAATATGGGGGATTTTTTTATGCGGTTCTCGAAAAAGATGGTGGGCCTGCTCGGCGTGTGCCTGGCAGTGGGAATCATCATTGCGAGCTTTCTCCCCTGGCGGGCTCTCGCCATGATCGAGGCACTGCTGCTGGTAGCCATCGGGATCATCTGTTTCGGTTCGGACAGGGGGTGCTGAATATGAAGATCAAGTGCGTGAAAATGCCGAAGTGGCTCGGGACAATCGTACGGGTCCTCACCGGGCACAGACGGGTGGACTGAGACGAGGCGGGCGGGAGAGTGCTCTCCCGCCCGCCTGCGTGCGGTCATTTGATCTGCGCTTCGCGCGCGAGGCGCTCGGCTCTGTTCATCATACGGTAGAAGGGGACAAGCTCGTCGAAACGCTCGGTGAGATAGTCTGCGAGACCCTCGGAGAAGAGGAGCGAAAAATCGTGGCTCTCAAGCGACATCGAGATGCCCCGGCGGTTGAGAAAGTCGGCGCGCTCGGCGTCGGCCTGCGGGTAGCGGTCGCGCTTGAATTTTTCGCCCTCGAGCTGGTAGCGTCCCGTGCGGTAGAGGGCGAGCACTTCGTCGAAGAGCGGGTCGCCCGACAGGATCATCTCGCGCATGCAGGCCATCACCGCGGCCGGCGCCTGATAGTAGCCGCAGCCGCACCAGAAGCCCTGCGGCGAGAGGGAGAAGTAGAAGCCCGGCAGATCGTGCTCCTCGCGCAGGCGCACAAAGAGAAACCACATCTCATCGCGGTAGAGCATGCCGTCGCGAATGCGGCGCACGTCGCGGTGGACCCGTGAGACCGCACGGATGGGATCGGTCATAAATTCCGGGTCGATGGTCAGCATGTGGGGAGAGAGCGCGGCGAAGAGCTCGCGCATGGGTCTGACGACGCGCTCCTGGTAGACGGCGCGGTGGGCGCCAAACCATTCGCGGCTGTTTTGCAGTCTGTTTTCAAAGAGAAAGTCAAGGCTCTCTGGGGTAAAGGTCATGGTGGAATCCTCCGTTGACGCGGCCTTGCGGCGGGTGAAATCCCGTCAGCGGGCCATGCTGTCGAGATAGTCCTGCAGGATGATGGTGGCGGCGACGGCGTCGAGCACGGCCTTTCTCTTTTTGCCGCGCGTGTTGGTGTCGTTGAGCTGGCGCGTCGCCGAGATGGTGGTGCAGCGCTCGTCGCGCAGAACGAGCTCACAGCCGGTAAGCCCGGCGAGCTCATCGCGAAAGGCGAGGGTCTTCTCGACCCGCGGGCCGAGGGTGTTGTTCATGTTTTTCGGGTAGCCGATGACAATGGCCGACACCGCGTGCTGCGCGGCAAGCGCCGCAACCTGCGCAGCCACTTTTTTCATATCGGTCTCGGTGATGGTGCACAGGGTCGACGCGAGAAAGCCGGAGGGGTCGCTCAGGGCGATGCCCGTGCGCACGTCGCCGAAGTCCACTCCCATGACGCGGCTCATGACGGCTCCTCCCCGTCGAGCAGCTGCGCCGCGTAGACGGCGTTGAGCGCCGCGTCGGCAATGAGAGCGCGCGAGCGCTCGCCGAGCTCCCGCCCGAGCTCGGCCCGGCGGCTCATGATGTCGGCCGCCATGCGCAGAAGCTCGCCCGTATCGATCTGCTCGCAGGGCAGAAAACGGCTGACGCCGATGTACTCGAGAAAATCCGATACCTTGGGGTCGTAGACGATGCCGATGGTGGGCACGCCCGCGCCGGTGGCAAAGATCAGCGAGTGCAGGCGCATGCCGATGACGAACTGCGAGCGGGCGATGATCTGCATGATCTCCTGCGAGCTGAGGCCGGTCGGCAGCACCGAGCCGGGCACATTCTCGTGCAGAAGTTTTGAGATCTCAAGGTCGGTCGACTCGTGCAGCGCGAGAATCACCGGCGTGAGCGAGTAGGTATAGCTGAGGTTTTTGAGCACGATGGTGAGCTTGGCAAGGCACTCGGCATCGAGCGTCGGCCACTCGCGCAGCGAGACGACGAAAATGTCGCCCTCGGGCAGCCCGCTGACCGGGGCGTCCGCCGCCCTGCGATCGCCCTCGAAGAGAGTGAAGACCTCGTCCGCCGTCACCTCCACTCTCGGGTGAGTGACGCCGAGCTCCTTTAGAAACTGGGCGGAGTTTGGCTCACGCAGCGTCACAAGATCGAGCCGGTCGAGCACCTGCCCGGCGCGGCGGCGGTTTTTGGGCTTAGTGATCGGGCCGATGCCGTTTGCGTAGAGCATGGTGCGAAGCCCGTAGCGGTAGGCAAGCCGCAGAAGCGCCAGATAGTAGAGCAGGGACTTGGTCGAGGTGGCGTCCTGGATGAGGTTGCCGCCGCCGAAGATCAGCACCCGGGAATTGCGAATGGCCTTTCGCACCTTGAACAGGTGAAAGCGGTTGACCAGAGACGCGACCCGCAGATCGACCCGTGTCTCGGGGTCGCGCACCAGCACGCAGATGGAGACGCCCGGCCGGTGGCGATTGAGATTTTCCACCAGACACGAGAGCATGGTGTCGTCGCCGGCGTTCGCATAGCCGTAGTAGCCGCAGACGATATAGTCGTATTTCCGCTTGCCGCTCAGGCAGAGAATGTCCCGGTAGGTGTAGATGGCGTCATCCGCCATGCGGCTGACCGAGTAGCTCGCAAGCACGCGCTCGCGCCCGACAGCGCCCAGGCGCTCGAGCTCCTGCACGGGTCTTGCAAGAAGCGCGTCGAGTTCCTCGAGCAGGGCGCGCTCGCTCGGGTAGGGAATGTCGCGGCAGGTAAAGTTCGTGGCGACGCAGTCGGGCAGCTTGTCCTCCGTGTAGAGGCCGAGGTAGCCCTGGTTGCCTGCGAGCACCACGGGCTTGGCGCAGGACATGGCCTCGAGCGCCGCGCGCGACACGCCGACAAAGATGTCGCACAGCGCCGCGAGACGGCTGATGTCGGTGCGCCCGCCGGTGAGAATGAGATGGCGCTCGCCGAGCCGGCGGTTTACCGCCTCGGCCCTCTCGCGGACATCCTCAAGGGCGTCGCCGCTGCCGACGATGACAATGCGCACATCCGGGTGCGCGCGGCAGAGCTCCTCAGCGCAGTCGACGAGCAAAAAGGCCGACTTGCAGGCGTTGTAGTCCATGCGGCTGACGGTGAGAATGACCCGCGCATCCGCGGGCAGGCCGAGCTCGGCGCGCAGATCGTCGACCGGCTGCCCAGGACAAAACGTCCCGGTGTTGATGCCGTTGACCGTGACGCGCACGTCGGACGGGTGGAGATTGTAGTTTGAAGTGAGATACTTCTTGAGGTCCTCGCTGACCGCGATGGACTTCTTGCCCCACCGGGTCAGAAACCGCAGCCCGCCGGTGGTCTTGAAGTTGAAGTGGGCGGTCGTGACCATCGGCGTACCGGTGAGGGCGCAGGCGATGGAGGAGAGGAAGCCCGGAATGCGCGCATGGGCGTGCACGACGTCGGGCCGCTCGCGCCGGATGACCGACAGAAGCCGGAAAAAGGATTTGACCATGGCCGGCACACTGCGCACGTGCATGGGGGCCTGATAGTGGCGAATGCCGTGGCGCTCGAGTTCGTCGACGTAGACGCCCCCGTTGGAGCACACGACGATTTCATAGCCCTTGCGCGCGAGCTCCTTGGAGAGCTCGACAATATGGGTCTCAGCGCCGCCGAGACCGAGCCCCATGGTGGTCATGAGAATTTTTGTCTGATGCAATACAGTCACCTCATATGATTGGGCGGGAGAAGTATTCAAAACGGGAGCGCCGCCGCTCCCTGCGGAGTTTTCACTTCATTATAATACAAAAAACCGGCCGAGACAATCACGATTGTCTTGACAGGCGGGGCGCGTGAGAATAAAATGGAAAAGTAACAAAGAAGACCGAGAGAAAAGTCTTGACCCGGCTTGTTTGCTGTGTTATACTGGCTATACCTCTGTTTGGGTCTTTTTTTTGTGCCCAATTTGAGGAAGAAAACAAAGTCGTTTTCGTTATTAGGAGGTGCGAAAAATGCGTGTTATGATCACCCTCGCCTGCAGCGAATGCAAGCAGAGAAACTACAACACAAAGAAAAACAAGAAAAATACTCCCGACAGACTGGAAATGAACAAGTACTGCAAGTTCTGCAAGAAGCACACGCTTCACAAAGAGACGAAGTAAGACCGTTCATGACCACTCTATAAAGGAGGTAGTTACCGCATGGCGGAAACCAAAGACACCAAAAACGCAATGCCCGAGAAGAAGAAAAAGAAGCCCGGCCTCTTTAAGAGAATCGGCAAGTTCTTCCGCGAGAGCAAAAGCGAGCTGAAAAAAGTCGTCTGGCCGACCCCGAAGCAGGTGGTCAACAACACCGGTGTGGTGCTTGCGATGATCGTGATCATCGGCGCCTTTGTCGGGGCGCTTGACTTCGGCCTGACCATGCTTCTCAGAGCGGTTGTGTGACCCGGCTTTACGAAAGGAGGTAGGACCTTATGGCAGACGTGGCAAAGTGGTATGTCATTCACACCTATTCGGGATACGAGAATAAGGTCATGACCAACCTTGAGAAAATCGTGGAAAACCGCAAGCTGCACGATCTGATTGAGGACATCAAAGTCCCGACCGAAAAAGTGGTCGAAGTGCGCGACAACAAGAGCAAGGAAATCGAGCGCAAGGTCTTTCCGGGCTATGTGCTCGTCAAGATGGTGATGACCGACGAGAGCTGGTATGTCGTGCGCAACGTGCGCGGCGTGACCGGGTTTGTCGGCCCGTCCTCAAAGCCCGTCGCGCTGACTGACGACGAGGTGGCAAACCTCGGCGTCGAGCAGAGAGTGCTCGAAATCAACTACGGCGAGGGCGACAACGTCAAAATTATGGACGGGCCGCTCGAGGGTTACATCGGCGTCGTGGAGGAGATCAGCAAGGAGAAGAAAAAAGTGCGCGTGATCGTGTCCATGTTTGGCCGCGAGACGCCCATTGAGCTCTATCTCGACCAGGTTCGGCCGCTCGAATAAGGTAAATAGCGTCAAGCTTTTTATATTCGGCCCGATGGGCCGTCTTACGTGGGAGGAGGGGAATCTGACCTCTCCGCTCAAACCACATTTGTTTAAGGAGGTGTAACAATGGCTCAAAAAGTAGTGGGTTATATCAAGCTCCAGATCCCGGCAGGCAAAGCCACCCCGGCACCGCCTGTAGGACCTGCATTGGGTCAGCACGGCGTCAACATCATGGCATTTACGAAGGAATTCAACGAGAGAACGAAGAATGACATCGGCTATATCATCCCGGTTGTCATCACGGTCTACGCGGATCGCTCCTTCTCCTTTATTACCAAAACACCGCCGGCCGCGGTCCTGATTAAGAAAGCGGCCAATATTGAGAGCGGCTCCGGTGTGCCGAACAAGACCAAGGTAGCGACCTTGACAAGCGAGCAGGTCAGAAAGATCGCCGAGACGAAAATGCCCGACCTGAACGCGAGCAGCGTCGAGTCTGCGATGAAGATGATCGCGGGCACTGCCAGAAGCATGGGTGTCGTCGTCGAAGACTGACACGCCGCTTCTTAAGTGGGAGGAAATTTCCGAATTACCACGATTGAGGAGGAACATCTGTGAAAAGAGGAAAACATTATCAGGACAGCGCCAAGCTGATCGAGAGATCCAAGCTCTACGATCCCTCTGAGGCGCTTGATCTTGTCTGCAAGACCGCCAAGGCGAAATTCGACGAGACCATCGAGCTGCATGTGAAGCTCGGCGTCGACTCGAGACATGCCGACCAGCAGGTCCGCGGCGCGGTCGTTCTGCCGCACGGAACCGGCAAGACCGTCCGTGTGCTCGTCTTTGCGAAAGACGATAAGCTCAAAGAGGCCGAGGCGGCCGGCGCCGACTATGTCGGCGGCGAGGACATGATGCAGAAGATTCAGACCGAGAACTGGTTTGACTTTGACGTCGTCGTTGCGACTCCCGACATGATGGGCGTCGTGGGACGTCTCGGTAAAGTGCTCGGCCCGAAGGGCCTCATGCCGAACCCGAAAGCCGGTACCGTCACCATGGATCTGACCCGCGCGATCGCCGAGATCAAAGCCGGTAAGATCGAGTACCGTCTCGACAAGACCAACATCATCCACTGCCCGATCGGCAAGGCGTCGTTCGGCGTGGAAAAGCTCTCCGATAACTTCAACACCCTGGTCGACGCCATCATCAAGGCGAAGCCGTCGGCTGCAAAGGGCCAGTATATCAGAAGCTGTGTCGTGGCGTCCACCATGGGCCCCGGCATCAAGGTCAATACCGCGTCCCGCCTGTAAAGGACAGTGAGGGGCGGCAGTCACACGACTGCCGCCCCTTTTTTGTGAGGAAGCACCGGCCGGCACCGCGCGGTGCCGGTCGGTGCGCACAGAAGCCCTGTGCCGAAACGGCGCAGGGCTTCTGTCGTCTAGTCCGCCTCTTTTTCAAAGATAATCGGGTAGCATCCGGCGCCGTATACTCCGGTTCTCTCATTGAAAGAGATGACGATCTGCTGGAAGCGCCAGCCCTGCTGCGCCCCGGCCAGAATCGCGTCTTGGCACGCCTCAAAGGCGCCGCCCGGCGCCGCTCCCCGTCCGGCCCTTGCAGATGCTTTCACGAATTTGTATTCGTAGTGTTTCGCGGTGCGCCCCCGTGTCATATTGTCCCGCTGTTCTCTTGTGTGACCGGCTCTGTGTGCTTTCGTGCGGCGAGCCCGACGAGAAGCAGCACCGCAAAGAGAACGGCGGCGCCGAGACCCGCCCGCAGACTGCCGCCAAAGTGGTCCGCGACCGTTCCGACGACCGCCGGACCCGCCGCGCAGCCCAGATCCCCCGCGAGGGCGAGCAGCGCGAACATTGCCGTTCCCCCTGCGCACTCGCGCGCCGCGAGACTGAATGTCCCCGGCCACAGAACGCCTGCCGACAGTCCGCACAGCGCGCATCCGAGCAGTGACAGCGCGGGGAGAGGAGCGGCGGCTGCGAGCAGAAAGCCGCAGGCGCTGCCCACGGCGCTCAGTGCCATCACACGGGCCTCGCCGCCGGGCCTGCCGAACTTTGCGTGAAGCAGCCGCGCCGTGCCCATGAGCGCCGCGAAGAGACAGGGCCCCGCGAGGTCACCCGCGGCCTTGGAGACCCCGAGCCCGGCCTCGGCAAAGGCGGAGGCCCACTGGCTCATGGCCTGCTCCGCCGCCCCGGCGCAGACCATCAGCAGCGCGAAGATCCAGAAGAGCCGCCCCGAGAGCAGCGCGCGCAGGGAAAGCCCGCCGCCGTGCTCCTCCAGAGACCGCAGGGGCACACGGCTAAAATACAGGGCGTTTCCCAGCGGCAGAAGGGCCCAGAGCAGAGCAAGCAGCCGCCAGTTTTCAATGCCCGCGGCGGCAAAAAAGAGTGTGGACGCCAACACGACAAAGACCTGGCCCCAGCAGTAGAACGAGTGGAGAAGACTCATGGCGCTCGATTTTTGGGCCATGGGGCAGGCCTCGACAATGGGGCTGATCAGCACCTCAATCAGCCCGCCGCCGACGGAGGTGAGACAGACCGCCGTGAGAAGTCCTGCAAAAGGCGCGCCGAACAGCTCCGGCAGAATGCCGAGCCCCGCAAGGCCCGCCGCCGCGAAGAGATGGGCGGCCACGATCAGGGGGCGGTAGCCGATGCGGTCGGCACAGCGCGAGGCGAGAAGATCCACCAGCAGCTGGACGCCGAAGTTCACCGAGACGAGCAGGGTGATCTGCCCGAGAGCAATGGCGTACTCGCTCTGAAAGCTTAAAAACAGCAGCGGGGCGAAGTTGTTGACGATGGCCTGCGTCACATAGCCGAGATAGCTTGCGCGCAGGGTGTGATCGAAGCGGTCGCTCTGTCGCATGGGTATCCTCCTGAAAAGAGCGCGCCCGCCTGAGCGGACGCGCTTTCAAATGTCGCTTTTTATTCCGCCGGAAAGAGCGGCAGTTCCTCGAGGTAGATGATGTCGGTGCGCTTTGCGGCATCGCCCTCGGCGAGAATGGCGGCCTTGGCCACAACCTCAGCCCCGGCTTTCTCCACCAGGCGCTCGATGGCGCTGAGCGACTCGCCGGTGGAGATGACGTCGTCCACAATGGCGATGCGTTTGCCCTTGATGACCAGCGCGTCCTTGCCGTCGAGACAGAGCGTCTGGGTCTTCTGGGTGGTGATGGAGTCGACCTCGTCGGTCAGCGGGGTCTTCATATAGGGCTTGATGCTCTTGCGGGCGACGATGTAGTAAGGCAGCCCCAGTAGCCGCGACAGCTCATTTGCCAGCGGGATGCCCTTGGCCTCGGCCGTGACGAGATAGTCGACCTCGGGCAGACGCTTTGCGATCTCGGGCGCGGCGGCGGTGACCAGCTCGCAGTCACCGAGAATGACAAAGCTCGCAATGGCGAGATTGGGCGCGATCTGAATGATGGGCAGGCTGCGCGTGACACCCGCCACGGTGATATCGTAGTAAGACATTTGACAAATCCCTCTCTCTGTTTCATCTGGCCGAAAGGCCAGTTCCATTATATAGTCGGCGGGGCGAAGATGCAAGAAAAACGCCGCCGAAGAGAGCTCTTCAGCGGCGAACTTTTTTGTGGGGGCTGTTCCACAGGCGCACATAGCCGAGTTCACGCAGATGCTTGAGCAGAAGAAAGGCCACCGGAAAGAGAAAGATGCCGGCAAAGCCCAGAGTCTTCCAGCCCACATAAAAGCAGATCAGCGACACCAGCGGATCGAGACCGATCTGGCGGCCGACGATGTTCGGCTCCACCATCTGGCGCACGCCGGTGATGACAAGATAGAGAAGCGCCAGCGACATCGCGAGGGCATACTCCCCCGCAAACAGGGCGCCGACCGCCCACGGAATGAGCACCGTGCCCACGCCGAGCACGGGCAGAATGTCGATGAGCGCGACGACGAGGCCGAAGACGATCGGGTAGCGCACGCCGATGATGGCAAAGCCCACCGACAGCTCGACAAAGGTGAGCGTGATGATCAGCGCGTAGGCGCGCAGCATGCGAAAGACGGTTGAGAAGAGAAATTCCCTTGTCTCAAAGAGCACGGTCCGGAGCCGGTCGGGAATTTGCAGATAGACAAAGGCCTTGATGCGGTGCAGGTCGCCGCTGATAAAAATGGCGGCCACAACGGTTACAACGCTTACAATCAGGGCGCCGGGCAGCCCTGAGGCAAAGGCGGTTGCAAAGCCCAGAGCCCAGACTGACAGATCGACCGCAAGCCCCGGCAGCCGCTCGACGAGAGAGCTGACCGCACTGCTCACAAGGCCCGACATGCCGTCGGGCAGCGCGCCGAATGAGCGCTTGAGGGACTCCCAGTAGCCGGTGCACCGCTCGGTAAACGAGGCGACAAATTCAGGCAGCACGGCCGCGAGGGAATTCAGCTCATAGAGCAGCCGCGACACGAGCGCCCAGAGCCCCCAGCCGATCAGCCCCAGCAGAGCGAAGACGCACAGAAAGCTCACCACCGACCGGCGGCGCAGGCGCAGCCTGCGGCAGAGAAAGCCGACGACAGGCTCGATGAGCGACGCGATGAGAAAGGCGATGAGAAACGGCACGCACAGCGCAAACAGCCGCAGCGCGAGATAGCAGAGCGCCGCGACCACCGCAAAGAAGACAATGTTGATGATGAAGTGGAGCTTTCCGCGATCGGATTCGATCAAGCAAAACACCTGCCAAAGCGTCAATTTTCACTGGTGAAAGTGCAAAGCCCGGCGCCGAAGCCGCCGCCCTTTTTCGGCGAAAGCGCTGAAAAGCGCGCGGGCGGTTGTAATGGGGCCGGCAATGTGGTATAGTACAATAACACTACAAATGTGTGCAAAGGGAGGACACCGCATGGAGAGGGAACACAAATTCTACCTTGTGGAATCCTCGGTGCTGCCGAGGGTATTTAAAAAGGTGGTGGAGACCAAGCGCCGTCTGCAGACGGGCAAGAGCAAGACCATCAACGAGGCGGTCCGCGAGACGGGAATCTCCCGCAGCGCCTACTACAAATACAAGGACTATGTCTTTCCATTCTATGACAAGGACAAAGATAAAATTATCACCTTTACCATTGTTCTGCGCGACGAGCCGGGCGTGCTGCACCAGCTGGTGGGTCTCTTCTCCAAGCTCAAGTGCAACATCATGACCATCAACCAGTCGATCCCGAACAACGGCGTGGCGACCGTGACGGTCTCGATTGAGACCGGTTCCATGAAGACCGATGTGGACGCGCTCGTCAAGAGCCTTGCCAATGTCCGCGGCGCCATTGAGGTAAAGGTCTCCGGCCGGGAGTAAACCATCACAGCGAAGAGAGGGAGAAACAATGCAGGATCGCAAGATCGCGCTTCTGGGACACGGAGTCGTGGGCTCCGGCGTAATGGAAGTATTGACAAAAAACCATGACAGTATAGCCAAAAAGGCGGGCTTTCCCATTGAGGTCAAGTACATTCTCGATCTCAGAGACTTTCCCGAGCTGCCCTACCACGACCGGTTTGTCAAGGATTTCAACGTCATTTTAAATGACCCGGAGATCTCGGTGGTCGTCGAGGTGCTCGGCGGGCTCCATCCGGCATATGATTTTACAAAGGCCGCGCTGCTCGCGGGCAAGAGCGTCGTCACCTCGAACAAGGAGGTTGTGGCGACCTGCGGCGCCGAGCTTGTCAATCTCGCGCGGCAGCAGGGGCAGAGCTATCTGTTCGAGGCGAGCGTCGGCGGCGGTATCCCGATCATCCGCCCGCTTCACCAGTGCCTCGCGGCAAACCAGCTCGACGAGATCTGCGGCATATTGAACGGCACCACAAACTACATTCTCACCCGTATGATGAAAGCGGGGCTCGGCTTTGACGACGCGCTCGCCGAGGCCCAGCAAAAGAGCTATGCCGAGCGCGACCCGAGCGCCGACATCGAGGGGGTCGACGCCTGCCGCAAGATCTGTATCCTCGCGGCGCTCGCATTCGGCCGCCACATCTACCCGCAGCACGTCCACACCGAAGGAATCACGAAGCTCACGCTGGCTGATACGAACTACGCCGAGGAGCACGGCTACGCAGTCAAGCTGCTCGGGCGCGCCGTCCGGCAAGGAGACGGCGCGGTGTACGCCGTGGTCGCGCCGTTTCTGGTCAGCCACGACAACCCGCTGTCAAACGTCGAGGACGTGTTCAACGGCATTCTCGTCAAGGGCGACGCCATCGGCGACGTCATGTTCTACGGCCGTGGCGCCGGCAAACTGCCCACCGCAAGCGCCGTGGTCGCCGACGTCATCGACATTGTCAAAAATGAGGCCCATCACAAGCAGATGCTCTGGGAGGACAGCGGGGAGAATCTCGTCTCGGATTACACCGCCATGACCTACCGCTTCTATCTGCGCGTACAGGGCGCCGACCGCCGGGAGGAGCTCGAGCGGACTTTCGGCGGCGAGTGCGACACGGTCGGCGGCGACCTTGCACTCATCACGCGCCCCATGCGCGAGGCGGATTTCCGGAGCGCGGCCGCGGCTTTCTCACCGCTCGGTGTGATCCGCGTTTTAGACGACTGATGGGGGCGGCAGTATGATACGCGTAAAAGTGCCGGCGACCAGCGCCAATGTCGGTCCCGGCTTCGACAGTCTCGGCATCGCGCTCGACCTCTACAACTTTGTGGAGATGCAGGAGTGTGAGCGCATTGTCGTCGAGAGCGACGCCGCAGTGCCGACCGATGAGAACAACCTCATTGTCAAAACCGCCCAAAAGCTCTATGAGCACTGCGGGCGGCGCTTTACGGGCATCCACATCCGGCAGGAGAACCATGTGCCCATGACCCGCGGACTCGGCAGCAGCTCCACCTGCATCGCGGCGGGGGTGCTCGGGGCAAACCGCCTGCTCGGCGACCCGCTCTCCCCGCAGGAGGCGCTCGACTTTGCCGTGGCGCTCGAGGGGCATCCCGACAATGTCGCCCCCGCGATTCTCGGCGGGTTTGTGGTGTCGGCCCTCGAGGACGGACACGTGAGCTGCTGTAAGGCGGCTCTGCCCGACACGCTCAGCTTTGTGGGATTTATTCCCGACTTCATGCTCAGCACGGCCAAGGCCCGCGCCGCGCTGCCAAAGCAGATCGCCCACCGGGACGCGGTCTACAATCTCTCCCGCGCGGCTCTGATGACGGCGGCGCTTCTCACCGGCCGCCACGAGCTGATCCGCACGGCAATCGGCGATGCGCTCCACCAGCCCTACCGGCTGCCGCTGATCGCGGGCGGGGAGGAGGTCTTCCGCCTGAGCCGCGAACTCGGGGCGCTCGGCACCTACATCAGCGGCGCGGGGCCGACCATCATGTCCATGGTGGACAAACGCGACGAAAGCTTTTATAATAGTGCAGTGGACTATATTGACAAAAATCTGCCAAACTACCGGGTTCTCCGGTTTCATGTGGATAATACCGGCACACAAATTTTATGAAAAAGGGTTGAGAAGCTTCTATGAGTCTGATTGTTCAAAAATTTGGCGGTAGCTCCGTTGCCAATGCCGAGCGGCTGGAAAATGTCGCGCGACTGGTCACCGACACCTACCGCGAGGGCAACTCCGTGGTGGTCGTCGTGTCCGCGCAGGGCGATACGACCGACGACCTCATCGCGAAAGCGCATGAGATTAACGACAATCCCTCGAACCGCGAGATGGATATGCTGCTGTCGACCGGCGAGCAGATCTCGATTGCGCTGCTGGCGATGGCGATTGAAAAGCTCGGTTTTCCGGTCATTTCGCTGACCGGCTGGCAGGTGGGTATGAAAACCGACTCAAACTGCGGGCGCGCGCGCATCAAAGAGTGCTCGGCGGAGCGCATCCGCTCGGAGCTCGACAAGAAGAAAATCGTCATCGTGGCGGGCTTCCAGGGCATCAACAAGTACGACGACATCACGACGCTCGGCCGCGGCGGCTCGGATACCACCGCCGTCGCGCTGGCGGCCGTGCTCCATGCCGACTGCTGCCAGATTTACACCGATGTCGAGGGTGTCTACACCTCCGACCCGAGACGCGTACCAAACGCCCACAAACTCGAGGAGATCACCTACGACGAGATGCTCGAGCTCGCCTCGCTCGGCGCGCAGGTGCTGCACAACCGTTCGGTGGAGATGGCCAAAAAATACAATGTGAAAATGGAAGTGCTCTCAAGCTTCGTCAAGGTGCCGGGCACGATTGTCAAGGAGGTTTGTAAATTGGAGAAGATGGAAATCAGAGGCGTTGCCAAAGATTTGAATGTCGCGAGAATTGCGCTGATGGGTGTGGCGGATGAGCCGGGGATGGCGTTTCGGGTGTTCTCCGCTCTCGCACGCAAGAACATTGACGTGGATATCATCATCCAGTCCCAGGGCCGCGACGGCACAAACGACATCAGTTTCTCCGTGACCAAGGAGTCGCTGCAACCGGCGCTCGACCTCATGGAGGAGATCAAGGACGTCGTCAAGGCCAAGGAGATCATCTACGACGAAAACGTGGCGAAGATCTCGATTGTCGGCGCCGGCATGACCAGCAAGCCCGGCGTCGCCGCCAAGATGTTTGAGGCGCTCTACGAGAAGAGCATCAACATTGAGATGATCACCACCAGTGAAATCAAGGTCTCGGTGCTCATTCGCGCCGAGGACGCCGACCGCGCGCTCGTGGCGGTGCACGACAAATTCATCGGGGCCTGAGGAGAAAACATGCTTACTGAACTGGGATTTGACAGGGAGAACGACCTGTTTCTCGTGACGGGAGCCGCCGGCTTCATCGGCTCAAACCTGATGGAGGCGATTGCCGAAGAGGGCTTTCGCGTGCGCGGGCTCGACGACTATTCGCTCGGCAAAAAGGAGACCGTCAGCCGCCTGCAAAAAGAGTACTCGATCGAATTTGTCTCGGGCAGCGTCGCGGACTTTGAGGTCTGCAAACGCGCCTGCAAGGGCGTGAGCTATGTGCTGCACCAGGCGGCGTGGGGGTCCGTGCCGCGGTCGCTCGCACAGCCGCTCGACTACGACCGTATGAACATCACGGGGACACTCAACATGATGCAGGCTGCGCGTGAACAGGGCGTCAGACGCTTTGTCTACGCCTCCTCCTCGGCGGTCTACGGCGACATAGAGGCGAGCACCATGGTCGAGGGGCTCGAGGGCAATGCCCCGTCGCCCTACGCGCTGACAAAGCAGGTGGACGAGCTCTACGCCAGACTCTACTCGACGGTCTACGGCCTTGAGTGCGTCGGGCTTCGCTACTTCAACGTCTACGGCAAGAATCAGGACCCGCACGGCGCATATGCGGCGGTCATCCCGATCTTCATCAAGGCGCTGCTCGAAAACCGCGAGCCGACCATTTTTGGCGACGGCAGCGCGACGCGCGACTACATCCATGTGTCGGATGTGGTGCGAGCGAATCTGCTCGCGGCAAAGGCGCCGGCGGCCGCCGTGGGCGAGGCGTTCAACATCGGCTCAGGGCGGGAGACGAGTCTCAACCGGCTCTTCTCCATCATCCGCGACACGCTGTGCATCGAGATCGAGCCGATCTATGAGCCCGAGCGGCCGGGCGACGTGCCCCACTCGGTGGCGAGTGTGTCAAAGGCCCGCGACGTGCTCGGCTTCGAGAGCGAAGTGGAGCTGCGCGAGGGCATCAAAAAGACCATAGAGTGGTACCGCAACAACCTGTGAGACAAAAGCGGGGCCCCCGGACAAGAGTCCGGGGGCCTTTTTGCTGTCGTGTCAGAGCCGTGCAGGCTCCGGCGCCCTGCGGTGCAGCAGCGACCGGGCAAGCGAACACAGAGGCACGGCGAAGAGGTAGAACGCGTACGGCAGCGCTCCGTTTCCGACGCCGAGCGCCGCGAGGGGAACCGCCGCGGCAATGCTCCACGGGATGAGGCCCGCCGTCACGATGACGGAGTCCTCCATGTCGAGGGCGAGACGCTGCCGGTCGTCGCCGTAGAGACCGCGGGTCAGCTGGCAGGTGAGCATGGTGGCAAGCGTCTGGTTGCAGGAGAAGGCGTTGGTCACCAGAGCCGTCAGCAGCGTCACGCCGAAGCGGGTCAGGGACTTTGCAAGCCGGCCGAGCGCAGACTCGATTCCCGCGAGGAGCCCGGTTCCCTCAAAGATGCCCGAATAGGTCGATGTGACGAGCACCACCGCGATGACGCTGAGCATGCTCACAAGACCGCCTCCGCCGATGATGGCGGCAAAGGGGCCGCCGCCCCCGGCCCGAAAGCCGAATACCAGCGTGTGCAGAACGGCCGTCAGAGACTGACCCTGAATCAGGATGCTGATTACCGCTGCGCCGAGTGTGCTCAAAAAGATACAGAGACTGACATTGACGCGGCACAGGCACAGCACAAGGAGCAGGACCGCCGGCAGAATGGTCAGCGGATGCAGCGAGAAGAGAGCCTTGATCTCGCCGAGCACTTCGCGGTCGAGACGCGAAAGCGGGTTTGCAAGCGAGAGAGCGAGATAGCCGCCCGTGCAGAGCAGAAGAGCGGGGAGCCCCGAACGCAGCATGTTTTTCACATTTCGGTAGAGCTCGGTATCGGTGAGGGCGGCGACCATGTTCGCGCTCGACGAGGTGGGCGCGCAACGGTCGCCGAAGTAGGCTCCCGAGATGACGGCGCCGGCCGCGAGCAGCGGGTCGACTCCGCCGCTTCTCGCGAGCATCATCAGCACCACGCCGATGGTGCTCACCGTGCCGAACGATGTGCCGAGCAGAAAGGAGAACAGGCAGGTCAGCAGAAAGCAGAGCAGCACAAAGAGAGGCGCGCTGATGATGCCCGCGCCGTGGTAGACAAAGAAGCTGACCGTGCCCGCCGACCGCCACACGGCGGTGACACAGCCGATCAGAGCCATGATGCGCAGCACGACCAGTGAGCGCCGCGCGCCGGAAAGCATCATCCGCCCGAGCTCACACGGGCGAAATCCTCGGCGCAGCGAGACGCCGAGAAAGCACATAAGCCCCGCAAGCAGGGGCAGCAGAACCGGCAGATTCCACACGAGCCCCGCGCAGAGCGCGGCGAGAAAGACAAGAAGAGCCACCAGAAGATCCAAGCAAAGCGCCTCCCAACACTGACGTAGGCCCTCATTTTATCGCAGAGGGCCGCCAATTTGCAAGGGGGTAAAACAATTTACAACAAATTTCAACCAACAATTGCATTTTATTTTATTATCTATTAGAATAGTATGGTTGCAAACAGAAGAAAGAGGTTCCATTGAGAGGAGTGATGGAATGGAACAGAACAAAGAGAACAAGATGGCAAACACACCGATGCTCAAACTCATCTTATCCATGTCGGTGCCGGCCATGTTCTCCATGCTGGTGCAGGCGCTCTACAACATTGTCGACAGCGTCTATGTCTCCCACTACAGCCCAGACGCGCTGACCGCGCTGTCGCTTGCCTTCCCGATTCAGTCGCTGATCATAGCGGTGGGGGTCGGTACCGGCATCGGTATCAACTCGCTCGTCTCGCGCCGCCTCGGCGAGGGCCGGCGCGAGGAGGCGGACAAGGCGGCGTCCCACGGAATGGTGCTCGGCGTCATCAACGGCCTTGTGACCGCGCTGCTCGGCATTCTGTTCACCGGTACATTCTTTGGCTCTTTTCAGCCGACGCAGACCGTCTTTTCGATGGGCTGCCAGTATGTCTACACGGTGACGATCTGCTCGCTTTTCGTCTACGTCGAGATCAATGTGGAGAAGACGCTTCAGGCGACGGGCAACATGATCTACCCGATGCTCTTTCAGCTCACCGGTGCGATTGTGAACATCATACTGGATCCCATCATGATCTTCGGCTACCTCGGCTGCCCGGAGATGGGGGTGTTCGGTGCGGCGCTCGCAACCGTCATCGGCCAGTTCTGCGCGCTCGCGTTCTCGGTGTATGTGCTGCGCACAAAGAGCCATGAGGTCAAGATCAATCTCAGGCATTTTCGCTTTGAGGGGAGCACAGTCAAAAACATCTATCAGGTTGGCATTCCCTCCATCATCATGCAGTCGATCACGGCGTTTCTCGTGACGCTGCTCAATGGCATTCTCATCAAATTCTCCGAGGCCGCGGTCTCGGTGCTCGGCGTCTACTTCAAGCTGCAGTCCTTTGTGTTCATGCCGGTGTTCGGCCTGACGCAGGGGGTCATGCCCATCATGGGCTACAGCTATGGCGCAAAGAAGAAGCAGCGGCTCGTCTCGGCGCTCAAGATCGGCATTGTCTTTGCCATCGTCATCATGGCTGTCGGCTTTGCGATCTTCCAGCTCGTGCCCGATCTGCTGCTCGACATCTTCAAGGCCGACCCGGAGGTCATGCGAATCGGCGTACCGGCGTTGAAGATCATCTCGCTGTCGTTTATTCCGGCGGCGCTCGGCATTTTGTTTTCGACCATGTTCCAGGCGGTGGGCCTCGGCACGCGCAGCCTGATCGTGTCGGTGCTGCGGCAGCTTGTGCTCATTCTGCCGTCGGCCTACCTCTTCGCACGCATCGGCGTGGAGTATGTGTGGTATTCGTTCCCGCTCGCGGAGGGCGTCTCATTCATTGTGAGTGTGCTGCTCTTCTGGCAGGTCTACCGCAAATATGTGAAAAATCTCGACTCACCTCTACAGGTGGCATAGTAAGAGAAAGCGCCCGGCTGCTGCCGGGCGCTTTTCTTTATGAACCGTGTCAATTCCCGCCGTTTCGGCGGGGCAAATTTTTCAGCCCTGCAGTCCTGCAAGACCGCGGCGGAAAGCCTCCAGCGTCTCGGGGGTCTCGTCGAGCCAGTAGGGGCGTGCCGCCGTACCCTCGCGGCCGGGCCGGGTATCAAAGTCCGCATAGTGGAACCAGACCGCCGCCTTGATGTTCGGAAAGGTCTTCAGATCGGCAAACATCTCGGTGATCCACCGCGCCTTGTCTCCGCCAAAGGAACTCGAGGAGAACTCGGTGATGATCCAGGGGAATTTGCCGAAGACAGGCTCATAGCTGCGGTTGAGTGCGCGGTAGATCCGCTCAAAGGAGCGCCACACCTCGCCGGTCTCGGCGTTGTAGTAGGTGCCGGTGTTGTAGCCGGTCAGGCCGATCATCTGCACATACTCATCACCCGGGTAGTAGCACAGAAAGTTGTTCCACTTGTTCGGCGGGTAGTTGTTGTCGTTGGGATTGAAGACCCAGATGGCGTTTGTGACGCCCTCCTGCTCAAAGATGCGGTAGAAGCGCTGCCACACGCTGCGGTAGAGCTCGGGATCGCCGAGGGTGACGATGCCGCTGTAGCTGGTCCAGTCGCTGTTCATCTCGTTGTTGAGCCGGAAGAGCAGCGGCCGCCCAAAGGCCTTGATGTTCTGCGCGAGCGCGCGAATCTGCCCGTCAAGACGGCCGTCGGCAAGATCAAACATGGGGGTGTAGCCGAAGATGTCCTCGTTGTTCTGAGCCGAAACCTGAATGGTCAGTTCCACCGTCTTGCCGAGCTCGGCCGCTTTCTCCATAGCGGCCATGGGAAAGGGCATGTGGAGCTGGCTGTAGATCAGCGAGATTTCAAAGCGGTAGTCGAGGCGCTCCTCCAGAGACAGAAGTTCGCCCTCATCGACATTCACCTGCAGCGGGGAGGAGAAGATGCCGAAGTCCACGCCGTCCGACTCGAGGTAGTGCCGGTAGAGCGCGCGTGTGGGCTCGTCCCACTGGGCGGGCAGATGGGGCTCGGCTTCGCGGTGCGAATAGGAGAACCCCACAGGCTCGCTCGACCGATAGGTCTCAAGCAGCGCCCGGCAGCGGGGGAGAAAGGCGTCGTCCGCCTGCGTGCCGCGAAAGAGAAAGCGCATATAGTTTTGGCCGCCGGTGTAGAGATAGGCATAAGCATAGACCTTTGGCAGCCCATTTTCGGCGCCGGGCCGCTCGAGCGCGAGCAGATCACACCGCAGCCCGCCCACATCGAACGTCTCGTCACACAGCAGATTCAGCCCGTTTGCCGCGCGAAAGCCCTCGTGGGTGTAAAAGCGGTTCTGGTAGTAGTCGATGTAGCCCTCCACGTCCTCGTAGGGGGAGCGCTCACAGCTGACGGTGACGCTGTAGTCGGGCGTGTCGGCCTGTACAAGAAGCTGGCAGAGGGAGCAGTCAAACTGCGTCCCGGCGGGGAAGTCGAGTGTGTAGCCCTCGGGATAATTGACAAAGCGCAGCGCGCCATCCTCCTGCGCAGTCACGGTTTTGATGTCGTGGGTGCGCGGGCTCTTGTTCGTCGACTCAGCGCGCACGCCGTTTACGAAACAGTAGTCGGCGCGCGGCGCGCCGCCGCACCCTGAGAGAACGGTCAGGCAGAGAGCGCACAGCGCCAGCATCAGTATTTTTTTCAAATCGGCACCTCCTGCCTCAAGCTACTGATAGCTTAAGCCATCCGGTGGGGGAAAGTCAAGCTTTCATATAGCGCAAGAGAGCCGCCTCCCCTCGGGGAGGCGGCTCTCTTTTACGACTTTGTCAGCTTGTCGAGCAGCTCGGCGATCTCGTCGATGCGCTCGGCGTGGTTGCCGGTTGCCACAGCGTCCTTGACGCAGTGCTCCAGATGGGCGCGGATGATCTCGGCGTTGGTCTTTTTGAGAATGGAGGTCGTCGCCATGAGCTGGTTTGAGATGTCGACGCAGTAACGATCCTCCTCCACCATTTTGAGAATGCCGTCGAGCTGGCCGCGCGCAGTCTTGAGCAGACGGGTGATCTTTGCCTTGTCGGCCTGCATCACGCCACCTCCTCAATGCCGGTCACGGTGTAGCCGGCTTCGGTGACGGCGGCGGTGAGCGCTTCGTCGGACACGGCGGCGCTCAGCGTGACAGTCGCGGTCTTCGCCTCGAGGTCAACGCTCGCGCTGACGCCGTCGAGCGCACCCAGCGCCTTCTCGACACGGGCCGAGCAGTGACCGCAGGACATACCCTCAATGTGCATGAGTTTTTTCATGGTTTCCCTCCTCTCCTGCGTTTCTTCTACCATAACGGGGCAGGCGGTGACGGCTGCCGCTGATGCGGCTGCCACGGCCTGCTGCCCGAGGGCGGTGCGGTATTTGGGTTTGAACCACTTGAGCCGCAGGGCGTTTGACACCACGCTCACCGACGAGAGGCTCATGGCCGCCGCGGCAAACATGGGGTTGAGCTTCCAGCCGAGAGCCGTGAAGAAGACGCCGGCGGCAAGCGGAATTCCGATGGAGTTGTAGAAAAAGGCCCAGAACAGGTTCTCTTTGATGTTGGTGATGACCCGCCGGCTGAGCTGAATGGCCGATACCACGTCGAGCAGATCGCTTCGCATCAGCACGATGTCGGCCGACTCGATGGCGATGTCCGTTCCGGCGCCGATGGCGATGCCCACGTCGGCGCGCGCGAGGGCGGGCGCGTCGTTGATGCCGTCGCCGACCATGGCGACGCGGTGGCCGCCCTGCTGCAGCTCGGCGATTTTGGCCTCCTTGTCCTGCGGGAGAACCTCGGCCACAACCGATTTGAGGCCGAGCCGGCGGCGGATGGCCTCGGCAGTACGGCTGTTGTCGCCGGTGAGCATCACGACGTCGATGCCCATTTCGGACAGCTCGCCGATGGCGGCGGCGCTGGTGGGCTTGACGGTGTCGGCCACGGCGATGACGCCGAGGAGCTGTGTGTCCTGCGCGAAGAAGAGCGGGGTCTTGCCGTCCTCGGCGAGTGCTTCGGCGCGGGCGTCAAACTCCCCGAGTGAGACGCCGCGCTCGCGCATCATCTTGAGATTGCCGGCAAAGCGGCGCGTCTGCTCCATGGTGACCTCGACGCCCTGGCCGGGGATGGCGGCGAATCCCGACACCTCGAGAAGACGCAGCGAGCGCCGCTCGGCCTCCTCGACGATGGCCTCGGCGAGCGGGTGCTCCGAGGGCTTTTCCAGAGAGGCTGCAATCTGCAGAAGCTGCGCCTCGTCGAATCCCTCGGCGGGGAGAATATCGGTGACGCTGGGCTTGCCCTCGGTGATGGTGCCGGTCTTGTCGAGTACTACGGTCTTGACTGTGTGGGCGATTTCCAGCGCCTCAGCCGACTTGATGAGAATGCCGTGCTCGGCGCCCTTGCCCGTGCCTACCATGATGGCGACCGGCGTCGCAAGGCCGAGCGCGCACGGGCAGGAGATGACCAGAACCGAGATGCCGATGGAGAGGGCAAACGAGAAGCTGTAGCCCAGAATCAGCCAAACGATGGTGGCGACGAGGGCGATGCCGATGACGGCCGGCACAAAGACGGCGCTCACACGGTCGGCCATCTTGGCGATGGGCGCCTTGGAGCCGGCTGCGTCCTCCACCAGGCGGATGATCTGGGAGAGGGTGGTGTCATCGCCGACCTTGGTCGCGCGGCAGGTCAAGAAGCCGCCCTTGTTGACGGTGGCGGCTATCACACGATCGCCGCTGTTCTTTTCCACAGGGATGCTCTCGCCGGTGATGGCGGCCTCGTCGACGGACGAAAAGCCGTCCTCCACCACGCCGTCAACCGGTATCGAGGCGCCGGGGCGCACGAGGAACGTGTCACCGACGACAACCTCCTCCACCGGAATGACAACTTCTTCGCCGTTTCGAAGAACGGTCGCGGTCTTGGGCGCGAGATCGAGAAGCTTTGTGATGGCGTCGCTGGTGCGTCCCTTGGAGCGGGTCTCAAGGTATTTGCCGAGGGTGATCAGCGCGAGAATCATCGCCGCCGACTCGAAGTAGAGATCCATCACATAGCTCGCCGCGAGTTCCATGTCGCCGTGTCCCAGGCCGTAGCCGATCTGGTAAATGGCAAAGATGCCGTAGACCATGGCGGCCGAAGAGCCGATGGCGATCAGAGCGTCCATGGTGGGCGCGCCGCGAAAGAGGGTCTTAAAACCGTTTTCAAAGTAGGAGCGGTTGACATAGAGGATGGGAAGCGTCAGCAGAAACTGCGTCAGAGCGAACGTCATGGCGTTTTCCGTGCCGTGAAAGAAATGGGGCAGAGGAAGCCCCATCATATGGCCCATCGAAATGTAGAACAGGGGAATCAGGCAGGAAAACGAGACAATCAGCCGCAGCTTCATCGATTTGAGCTCGGCCGCCGTATGCGCTGCGGGCGACTGCGGGCTCGGTTTTTTCTCGCCTTTCTGAAAGGCGGGCGACGCGCCGTAGCCCGCCTTTGCAACGGCCTCGACGATGTCAGCCTCACTGAGCTTGCCGCCGTCAAAGGTGACGCTCATGCTGTTCGCCAGAAGATTGACCGATGCGCTCTCGACGCCGTCGAGCTTTTGCACGGCCTTTTCCACGTGTGACGAACAGGAGGCGCAGGTCATGCCGGTGACATTGAATTTTTGCGTGGTCATGGTTCTGCTCCTTTCTAATACCACTACACCCCCCTGGGGTATCTGAAACAATAATAACAGCAGCAGTAGTATTTGTCAAGAGCCCATTTTCTATAACGAGCGAAGCGAGTTTCATAAAACAAAACATCTAAGGGAGGGAGCGCCCTCTGCGACCGACCCATTTTATATGTAATTGTTTTTTATAACGAGCGAAGCGAGTTTCATAAAACAAAACATCTAAGGGAGGGAGCGCCCTTAGCGACCGACCCGTTTTATATGTAATTGTTTTTTATAACGAGCGAAGCGAGTTTCACAAAACAAAGATTCTGACAGAGCAACCCCGCTAAGGCTGACTGCTTTTACAGCTTTGCGCAGGGACAAAAAGCCCCGCCACAGCGGCGGGGCTTTTCAAGAGCAGCTACCGACTCCTCTTTAACACTTCGCAGACGAGATCGTAAAGATGCGCGATCGAGCGAACGCTGACCCGCTCGTGCACGGAGTGCACGCCCTGCAGGTCGGGCCCCGTGGAAATTGCGTCCAGTCCGGGGATGCGATCGACAAACAGGCCACATTCAAGTCCCCCGTGAGAGGCGACGACGCGGCCCTCCCGGCCGCTGATATCGCGGTAGGCCGAGAGGATGAGCTCACGCAGAGCGGAGCTCTTGGCGTACTGCCAGCCGGGATAGTCGCTGCGTTCGGCCACGCTGCCGCCTGCGGATTCAACGGCGGCGCGCACGCGCTGCACCATCATCGCTTTCTGCGATGCGATGCAGGAGCGGATGGAACAGGTGAAGCGCAGACCATCCGGCTCGAGACAGACGAAGCTGAAATTGAGCGAAGTCTGAACCAATCCGGGAAACTCCATGCTCATCGCCTGTACGCCGTGTGGCAGCCCGAGCAGAAGATGGAGCGCGCGGGAAGTGTCGCGCACGCTCAGCGCGTCGGATGGCGCCGCGGCGTTCCAGCTCAGAGAAAGCTCCGGCTCGCAGGCCCACTCGTTTTTGAGCACGCCGCCAAACGACGCGAGAAATTGTTCCAGCGCCTGTGCCTGCTCATGAGGAACCGCTATTTTAGCGCGGCAGCTGGGGCTGATGACATTGTCGAACTGGCCGCCGTGGATATCGCATAGCCGCAGCAGGGGAATTTGCTCCATCGCCGAGTAGAGCACACGGACCATCAGCGGATTGGCGCTGGCGCGCCCCTTGTCGATGTCGGCGCCGGAGTGTCCGCCGATCAGCCCGTCGAGTACAATCTCATAGCAGCATTCACCATCGAGGGGCTCGCGCGCTGCCGCAAGCGCACAGTCGAGACTCACGCCGCCGGCGCTCGAGACCGTAAAGACGCCCTCATCCTCAAAGTCGAGATTCAGAAGCGTCCTGCCGCGCAGATCGGAGCAATCCAGCGCAAAGGCGCCGACCAGGCCGATCTCCTCATCGGCAGTGAAAACTGCCTCAATGGGTGGATGGGGCAGCGTGTCGTCGGTGAGAATGGCGAGAATGATGGCGATGGCGACGCCGTTGTCGGCGCCGAGGGAGGTCTTGTCCGCCCAGATCCACTCGCCGTCAGTCACGAGATCCAGTCCCTGGGTTGCCATATCCTTGGTGCAGTCCTCCGTCTTGGCGCACACCATGTCGAGGTGACCCTGCAGAATGATGGGCGCTGCACCCTCGTAGCCGGGCGAGGCGTCTTTCCAAATGATAACGTTGTTTGCGGCGTCCTGCCGGCAGCGCAGGCCGAGCTGCCGGGCATATGCCGCGCAGAGATTGCTCGCACTCGCCGTGTTGCCGCTGCCGCGGGGAACACGGGAGAGCTCTTCAAAATAGGAAAAAACCCTCTCGGGTTTCAATCCTGATAAAATGGCCATAAAAACCTCCTGTGAGCCGGATCGACTCTGTCGATCACGGTATTTGTTCCAGATTCAGCGTGAGCCCCACCGGGCAGTGGTCGCTGCCGGTGACCTCAGGGAAGATGGTGCTCTCGGCGACGGCGGGGGCGAGCCGGTCGGAGACGATGAAGTAGTCGATGCGCCACCCCGCGTTGTTGGCGCGCGCGTTGAACATGTAGCTCCACCAGGAGTAGGCGCCGGTGCGCTCCGGGTAGAGCAGACGGAAGCTGTCGGCAAAGCCGGACTCGAGAAGCAGAGTCATCTTCTCGCGCTCCTCGTTGGTAAAACCGGAGTTTCCGACGTTGCTCTTGGCATTTTTCAGGTCGATTTCCTGGTGGGCGACATTGAGATCGCCGCAGTAGACCACGGGCTTTGTCCGGTCGAGCTCCATCAGATAGGCGCGCAGGTCATCCTCCCACTGCATGCGGTAGTCGAGCCGGGTGAGCTCGCGCTTTGAGTTCGGGGTGTAGACGTTGACCAGATAGAACTGCTCAAACTCCAGCGTGATGACACGGCCCTCGTGGTCGTGTTCCTCAATGCCGAGCCCATAGCGCACCGACAGGGGCTCGACGCGGGTGAAGACGGCGGTACCGGAGTACCCTTTCTTCTCGGCGTAGTTCCAGTACTGATGGTAACCCGGCAGATCAAGTTCGATCTGACCCTGCTGGAGCTTTGTCTCCTGAATGCTGAAGACGTCGGCATCGAGCAGGGAAAAGAAGCCCTGAAAGCCCTTGTTGATACAGGCTCGCAGGCCGTTTACATTCCATGAGACAAGTTTCATGTCGCATCTCCTCTGTGTTTTTGTATCCACGACGCGCAGGCGGTCATGGGATGGGGTCAATATTCGCCTTATAAGGGGCGAGAGCATGGCTGGAATTCCGTATAACAGCCGCCCTGCGGCTGTTATATCATGAGAACGTAGCGCTCTTGATATAACGCGGCCATGTTTTCAGCCGCCCCGTAAGGGGCGAGAGCACGGCCTGAATTTCATATAATAGCCGCCTTGCGGCTATTATACCATATCTGTATAAATTAAAAAACTGGATTTTTCACGATCTGAAGCTTACAATAGAAAAAAACGCAAGTGAGGAGCACCGCCATGAGACAGAATGTTTTGAACTATTTTAAGGAGCTCAGCGCCGTTCCACGCTCGTCCGGCGAGGAGAAGGCGATCAGCGAATATCTGATGAATTTCGCCCGCACGCGGGGCCTTGAAGCCGTCTGTGACGAAGCGTATAACGTTGTCATCCGCAAGCCCGCCTCTCCGGGCTACGAAAACGGCCCTGTCGTGATGCTGCAGGGCCACTCGGACATGGTCTGTGAACAGAACAAGGGCACGGACCACGACTTTCACAACTGCGGGCTCGATCTCATTGAGCAGGACGGCTTTCTGCGGGCACGCGGCACGACACTCGGCGCGGACAATGGAGTGGGAGTCGCGATGATGCTCGCCATTCTCGATGACGGCGAGGCCGCGCATCCTCCGCTCGAGTGCGTCATCACCTCCGCTGAGGAGATCGGGCTCATCGGAGCCGCTGCAATGGACAAGTCCGCTCTGCGCGCGCAGATCATGATAAACCTTGACTCGGAGCAGGAGGGGATTGCGACAGTCAGCTGCGCGGGCGGCATGCGCGTCGATGTCACCCGCGAGGCGGCGTCTGAGGAGGTCTTGGGTCTCAGTGCGCTGCGCCTCGCCGTTCGCGGACTTTCGGGGGGCCACTCCGGCACAGAGATCGACCGCGGCCGGGGCAACGCAAACAAGCTGATGGGCCGGCTGCTCTGCCAGGTGCAGCAGCTGTGCCCGGTGCGCATCGCATCTCTCTCGGGCGGCAACAAGGACAACGCCATCCCGCGCGAGTGCGACTGCGTGGTTCTGCTGCCGCAGGAGAACAGCGCCGCCGCAGCCGAACTGCTCCGGCGGACGGCGGACAAGATCAGCCGCGAGCTGGCAGCTGCCGATCCGGGCTTTCGCTTTGAATGCGAGCCGGTGGCCGCTCCGCGGCAGGCCCTCTCACAGGCCGTGTCGCACGATGCGATCGAATTTCTCTTCCTCGCGCCGGACGGCCCGCTGCACCGGGACCACAGCGCGGGCGGCTTTGTTGTCAGCTCTGTCAATCTCGGCGTTGTGTCACTCACAGAGGGGACGCTCAGCTTCCGCTTCTCTCCGCGCAGCTCCGTCGAGTCGCTCCAGCGGGAGACCGAGCAGATACTGACTCATCTCGCCGGTCTTCTCGGCTTTGAGGCCCAGACCTGCAGTGAGTATCCCGGCTGGGCATATGAGCCGAAGTCCCGTATCCGTGAGCTCTTCGCCGAGACCTACCGTGAGCTGACAGGCGGTACTCTGCGCACGGAGGCGATTCACGCCGGGCTTGAGTGCGGCCTCTTCAAAGCGGCAATGCCGGGGCTCGACCCCATCGCCATCGGCCCGAATATCTCGGGCGCCCACACGCCGCAGGAGACGCTTGACATCGCCTCGGCCGAGCGCACGTATGAGCTTGTCCGGGCGGTGCTCGCCAAGCTCCGGCAGGCGTAGTGCAGGCGGCCGATCTGAGAGGAAAATTTCCGAAAAAAAGAGCAGGTCCCATGTCATGGGACCTGCTCTTGCTTTTTTGAGATGGAATAGAGACTGTAAGTGCCCTCGACACCCTGATAGACGTGCTGAAAGTCCTTGACATGCGTCATGCCGATGCGTTCGGCGACGCGCTTGCCGGGCTCGATCGTACTGCGCACGGTCGAGGTCACACGGTCAAACCCGAGATTGTCAAACGCGTAGCGCACACAGGCCTGCGCTGTCTCGGTGGCAAAGCCTCTGTGCCAGAACTTCTGCAAAAAGACAAAGCTGACGTCGAGCACCTGCTCTCCCTCGCACTCCTGCCAGGTGAGACCCGCCTGCCCGAGAAAGAGATTGGTCTTCTTCTCGATGACTGCCCACATGCCGAACCCATCGTTCTGATAGCGCTTCATCTGGCGGTGGAGCCAGTCGAGCACCTCGTCGGGGTTGAGCGCATGGTCAAAAGCGGTCATCACGTTCTCGTCCTGGAGCAGCTTGCAAAGATCCTGAAAGTCATCGTACTTGAGCTCGCGCAGATAGGTTCTCTCGGTTTCAATCACTTTTTTCATAGCAGTTCACCTCTACATGACACTCCACGATTGGTAAGCCAACGGGCTTTTTCGGCCGTCCGGCGCATAGACTGAAAAGAGAAAAGGGGTGGCGAATATGTACGAATACAAACGCCTGATCTGGTTTTTCCTCACAGCACTGGTCTGTGTGGGACTCATCCTGACGGCAATCAAACTCAGAGGGCTTCTCTTCGGCTGATGTGTTTTCTATTATATCATGAGCGCGAAGCGATCATGATATAATGTGGCCATGTTTTTCGGTTGCCCCGCAAGGGGCGAGAAAAACGGCCTGAGTTCCATATAATAGCCGTTCTGCGGCTATTATATCATGAGCACGAAGCGATCATGATATAATGTGGCCATGTTTTCAGCCGTCCCGCAGGGACTTGCCCCGCAAGGGGCAAGAAAAACGGCCTGAGTTCCATATAATAGCCGTTCTACGGCTTATTATATCACAAACCGCCTACAGATGGTTCGCTTTTTGAAAAGAGGCAAACTATATTTTAATGGTGAGCCACTTGCAGCTGCGGTAGCGCAGAAAAATCAGCGTGTAGCGCGCGAGCTGATCGACGATGATGGCAATCCAGGCGCCCGGCAGACCAAAGTGGAAAACACGGGTCAGAATGAGAGCGCCGAGAGGCCGGATGAACGTGACTGTGACAAGCATGGTCGCGGCAACATACCGGGTGTCGCCGCCGCCGCGCAGGGCGCCGGCCATGATGACCTGTGTCGTCTGGATAAACTGAATGAATGCGACAAACAGGATAACCGTCGCCGCCATGTCGACGACATGAGGCACATCAGTGAAGCGCTCGGCGATGAAATAGCGCCCGATGGCGAGCACGGCGCAGAGAATGCAGGCGAAGAAAAAGGCGATGCGCTGACAGATTTTTCCGTACAGATAGGCCCAGTCGCGCCGCTGCTGGCCGAGGCTCTGACCGATGAGCGATGTGGCCGCAACCGCGAAGGCATCGCCCAGCGTAAAGGTGATGTTGAAGACATTCATGCCGATGTTGTGGGCCGCAAAGGGATCGGTGCCGAGATCGGCGACGATACGCGCATAGATCATAAAGCCCACGCGCAGGAAGATCTGCTCGAGGATGGCGTTGCTGCCGATGGCCCAGATACTGCGAATCATCGGCACGTCAATGCGAAACGGTTCCGAGCGCCGAAGCCGCAGAAAACCGTCCCGGTGGGCGAGGGACAGAAAGGCGAGAATCAGCCCGATGAAGTTGCCGAAGGAGGTCGCGATGGCAGCCCCAGCCACCTCGAGCCGCGGGAAGCCAAAGTGGCCCTCGATGAGCAGGTAGTTGAAGATGATGTTGACAATGTTGGCGGTCAGATTGACCTTGAGTGAGATCTTCGTGTTGCCGATGCCGCGCTGGGCCGCCGTGATGGACAGGGCCATGGCCTGAAAGAAGAGACCGAGCGCACAGATGCGAAAGTAGACGACGGCGTTGTCGATCATCTCTTCGTTGGCGCCGGCGAGAATGAGCAGCTCCCGTGCCCAGATGTAGGCGGCAACCGTCAGAATGACGGAGAGGACGGCCGTGATGATGATGGACTGGCGCAGACAGAGGTTCGCCTGCTCCTGGTTGCCCTCGCCTTTCTTGCGTGCGGTGATGGCGGTCACGCCGACATTGAGCGCGAAAAACAGCGCCATGAGCAGCATGCGCGGCTGCGTCGCGATGCCGACCGAGGAGATGGCGGCGGGGCCGAGCTTGCCGACCATCATGGTGTCAAATGTGCCGATCAGCGCGACCAGAACAAGCTCAATCAAAGCGGGCATTGCCAGCCTCAAGGTTGTCTGGTAAGCCGTTCTGGCGTCGGGCAGCTCTCCCTGAATCAGTTTCTTCGGCACCATTTCAGAGGGGAGCAGCAGTCTGGAGAAAAGCTTTGTCAATCCTGTCATCCCTTTGATTAAATTGATAAAAATAACAATGTTTGCGCACTTTCATACTACTCTTCTTGCAACACCCTGCCAAGATGATTTTACGAAATTGTAAATTTTGTGTAAAATTGAACCAAAAAGCAAATGCTGTCAGCATAGAAAGTTGTATAACAAGCTTATATCCCCAAGTGGTGGTGACGCGGCCCTGCCGCCTTCCGTGTTTGCCGGGAAATGCGGGCGGCTCAGACCGCTGGAACCGGCCGGAAAGAGCAGCGCACGCCTGTTTACCAGACGCCGAAAACCGCGTTGCCCCTTGTACACGGGGGGTATTTTTGCTATAGTATATCTTGAAATAGAATCGGTAAGGGAGGATTTCGGTATGGAAAGCAGTCTTCTCGACAGAAGAAGCATCCGCAGATACAAAGCAGGTGTTGCACTCACACAGCAGCAGCTTCACAACCTGCTTGAGGCGGGCATGTATGCGCCCTCGGCGCACAACAGCCGCCCCTGGCACTTTGTCGTCTGTACCGACCGGGATAAGCTGCGCCAAATCTGTGAAGTTCATCCCTATTCCAAGATGCTCGAGACGGCGTCGGCGGCGATCCTCGTCTGCGCCGACCCGGAGAAGAGCCCGCTGCACTACCAGCAGGACTGTGCCGCGGCAACGCAGAACATTCTTCTCGCCGCGCAGCAGCAGGGCCTCGGCAGCTGCTGGCTCGGTGTGTGCCCGCGTGAGGAGCTGATGCGTCCCATGGCGGAGATCTTTTACATCCCCGGGAACATCGTCCCGTTTGGCATCATTGCCGTGGGCGTGCCGGATGAGCAGAAGCCCCGGCCCGAGCGCTTTGAACCGGAGAAAATTCACAGAGAGCAGTGGTAACAGGGCATGGGAATTGAGCTGAATCTGTTTCTGGCGCAGCTTCGTACGCCCTTTGCAAACGGACTCATGGAGGGAATTTCGTTTTTGGCGGAGTCCTATGCTATGATCTTTGTCGTATGCTTTTTCTACTGGTGCCACGACAAACGACAGGGCCGTGTCATGGCGCTGACCATACTCTCGTCTGCGTCGGTCAACGCGTTTTTCAAAAACCTGTTTCGCATCTCGAGACCTTTCCAGGTCGATGAGAGACTCACGGCCATCCGCGTTGAGACTGCCACAGGCTACTCCTTTCCGAGCGGACACACCCAGAATGCCGCCACACTCGCTACGTTCTTTGCCATTCGCAGCCGGACACTGCGCGCACTGCTGATTGCCGTGAGCTATGTGGTGCTCGTCGGCTTTTCGCGCATCTATCTGGGGGTGCACTTTCCCTCCGACGTCGTGGCAGGGCTGCTGTTCGGTGTGCTCTGGTGCTTTGTGGCGCACTGGATCAACCGGTTTGTCGAGCGCCACGGGGGCGGCTGGTTCTATTTGCTGTTCACCATTCCGGCGTTTGCGAGTCTTGTGACGCTGCTGCCGCTCTACCCGACAAAACCCGCCGACCCGAAAGACACTCTGACCATGTTCGGCCTCACGCTCGGCGCGGTACTCGGCTTTATTCTGGAGCAGCGCCATGTCCGCTTCGACCCGGCGGGGCCGGTAAAAATCAAACTGCAGCGCTTCGCCGTCGGCATTCTGATTGTGCTGGTGGTGGAAGTGGGGCTGAAGCTGCTCTTCCCGGCGACCGCGCTGTTTCGCGTTGTGCGCTACTTTGCCGTTGGCATTGTGGCGACTTACTGCTGCCCGATGCTCTTCGGGCTCATTGAATCAAAGAGAGGAAACTGAAACCCATGGAACAAAAACAAATCCATCGCACCTCCATCGGCGGTCAGGCGATCATCGAGGGAGTGATGATGCGCGGCGTGGAAACCTGCGGCGTCGCAGTGCGAAACCCCGAGGGGGAGATTGTCACCAAGACCGAGCCGGTACCGACCATCACGAAAAAGTACCGCATTCTGCGTCTGCCCATTCTGCGCGGCATTGTGAACCTCGTCGAGACCATGCGCTTTGGCTATAAGACCCTGATGTACTCGGCCGAAATCGCGGGCGTGGAGGAGACCGAGGAGGAGCCCGGCAAATTTGAAAAATGGCTCACCCGTGTGTTCGGCGACAAGCTGATGACCGTGCTCGGCGTTGTGGCGTCGGTGCTGGCCGTCTGTCTTGCGCTCTTTTTATTCATGTTTTTGCCATCGTTTCTGGTCAAGCTTGTCGGCGGCGGACTGCCGGGCGCAGTCAAGTCGATTCTGGAGGGCCTGGTCAAGATCGCCGTGTTCGTGCTCTACCTCTACCTGGTCTCGCGTATGAAGGACATACAGCGCGTCTTCGAGTACCACGGCGCCGAGCACAAGACCATCTTCTGCTATGAGAACGGCGAGGAGCTGACGGTGGAGAATGTGAGAAAATTCCAACGCTTCCATCCGCGCTGCGGCACGAGCTTTCTGCTGATTGTCCTTATCATCAGTATTCTAGTCTCATCGGTCGTCACCTGGGATGTGCTCTGGATGCGGGTTCTGATCAAGATCGCGTCGCTGCCGCTGGTGGTGGGCATCTCCTACGAGATCATCAAGTACGCCGGCCGCCACGACAATCCTCTCACCTTTGTGCTGTCGCGCCCGGGTCTGTGGCTGCAGAGATTGACCACGCGGGAGCCCGACGACTCCCAGCTGGAGGTCGCCATCACATCGCTCAAGCTGGTACTCACCGGCAACCCGGAGGATGACAAGTGGTGACGCTCACCGCGCTCTACCGGCAGATCAAGGAGTTCTACGAGCAGCACGATATGGACAGCGGTCCCGCAGAGGCGAGGGAGATCATCTGCCGCTTCTGCGGCACCACGAAAGACCGGTTTTTTCTGTGGGGCGACCTCACGGCGGACGAAAGTCAGACAGAGGCCTGCCTTGATGCGGCAAGGCGCCGGGCGGCGCACGAGCCGCTTCAGTACATATTGGGCGAGTGGACCTTTTTCGGCGGTGCGATCCGCTGCTTTGAGGGAGTGCTCATTCCGCGGCCGGAGACGGAGCTTCTCTGTGAGGTCGCGCTCTCCAAGGTGGGGCCTCGCGGAGCCTATGAGGCGATGGATCTCGGCTGCGGCAGCGGGGCGATCGCCGTCACGCTCGCGGCGAACAGCGAGGGGCGCGTGCTGGCGCTCGACATCTCGCCCGACTGCCTTGAGGCGACACGGACAAACAGTGAGCTCAGAGGCGTGAGCGGCCGCGTCACCGTGCGCCAGGGCTCCATGCTGGAGCCCTGTGGGGAGAGCGGGCGCTTTGAGCTGATCGTATCCAATCCCCCCTATGTGCGCTCGGATGAGATGGCGGCTCTGCAGCCGGAGGTCCGGTGTGAACCTGCGCTTGCTCTCGACGGCGGGGCGGACGGTCTCGATTTTTACCGCGCGATTGTCAAAAATTATGCCGCCGCTCTGAAGCCGGGCGGGTGGCTGCTCTTTGAGGTCGGCCTGGGTCAGGCGGAGCAGGTCGCACGCCTGCTCGCCGACGCGGAGTTTCGGTCCGTTGAGACACACGACGACTTTGCCGGCATCGCCCGGGTCGTGGGTGGACAGAAAATATAAAGCGAACAAATGTTGCTTTTTGGGACAAGCCGTAGTATAATGTGACTAAAAGTGCGGTCGGAAGCGGCCGGGTGGAGGGTTAACAGGTATGGTAGACAAAAAAAAGGCGCTGGAGACAGCGCTCGCGCAGATTGAAAAGCAGTTTGGCAAGGGCGCCGTCATGAAGCTCGGGGAAAATGCCTCGATGAATGTCGGTCACATCCCAACAGGCTCCATCGCGCTCGACGCGGCGCTCGGCATCGGCGGCGTGCCGCGGGGCAGAATCGTCGAGATCTACGGGCCGGAATCCTCCGGTAAGACAACGCTTGCGCTGCATGTCATCGCAGAGGCCCAGAAGCTCGGCGGCGATGCGGCCTTTGTCGATGCGGAGCATGCACTCGACCCGGTCTATGCAAAGGCGCTCGGCGTCGATGTGGACTCGCTTCTCGTCTCGCAGCCTGACACCGGCGAGCAGGCGCTTGAGATCACCGAGGCGCTCGTGCGCAGTGGCGCGATTGACGTGGTCGTTGTCGACTCGGTTGCGGCTCTCGTGCCGCGCGCCGAGATCGAGGGCGAGATGGGCGACAGCCATGTGGGACTGCAGGCGAGACTGATGAGCCAGGCGCTGCGTAAGCTCGCGGGCGCCATTGCCAAGTCGAATACGGTGGTCATCTTCATCAACCAGCTTCGAGAGAAAGTCGGTGTCGTCTATGGCAATCCCGAGACCACGCCGGGCGGCCGGGCGCTGAAGTTCTATGCCTCGGTGCGCATTGATGTGCGCCGCATTGAGCAGCTCAAGTCCGGCACCGATGTCGTCGGCAGCCGCACGAGAGCGAAAGTGGTCAAGAATAAGGTTGCGCCGCCCTTTAAAGATGCGGAATTCGATATCCTGTACGGCCAGGGCATCTCCAAGGAGAGCGAGCTGATCGACATCGGCGTCAAATATGATATCATCAACAAGGCGGGCGCCTGGTTCTCCTACGGTGACATGCGCATCGGCCAGGGCAAGGACAATGCCCGCGAGTTCATTCGGCAGAATCCCGAGATCGCCCAGGAGATCGACGGCAAGATTCGGGCAATTCTGGAGAGGCACGATCAGACCGAGGAGCCTGAGGAAACCCCGGAAGTGTAAAACAAGGGCGGGTCAGCTTGACCCGCCCTGCCTTTCTTTGAGGTGAAATATGTATCTGACCAAAGTGAAGCACTTGCCGAACGCCGTGGAGCTGACCATCGACGGCGAGAAAGCGGGGCGCATAGACCCAGCCGAGTACTACCGGCTGAACCTCAGCGAGGAGGAGCCGCTCGACGAGGCGACGGTGGAGAAAATCCGCGAGCTCGCGCGCGATTTCACCGCAAAAAGCAAGGCGCTCTCCTCGCTTGCGAGCGCCGATTTTTCCAAAAGAGGCCTCGAGCGCCGGCTGCGGCAAAAGGGAATCGACGAGCAGAAAGCGCGCGAGACAGTCGACTACTTTGCCGAGCGGGGCTATGTCAGCGACGAGATGTTCGCCCGGCGCATTGTGACGGCCTACTCGGTTGAAAAGCACTTCGGCCGCCGCCGGGTGGCTCAGGAGCTCTACAAGAGGGGCATCGCGAGAGAGGCGGCCGACGCCGCGCTCGAACAGTACGCCTTGCCGGACGAGGAGAACATCGCGCTCTTCTTTGAGCGCTACCGCAGCTGGGATCTGTCGGATCAGAAGATGCGCGCCAGGGCGAGCAATGCGCTGCTGCGCTACGGCTACCAGTTTGAGGATATCCGGCAGGTACTCAGAGATTGTGAGGAGAGGGAGGACTACATCGAATGAATCCCATTCGCGTGACCATGATCAGCCTTGGCTGTTCCAAAAACCAGGTGGACGGCGAGGTCATGCTCGGCAGGCTCGCACAGTCAGACGGAGAATTTGTCCTCGTCAGCGAGCCCGAGCAGGCGGACGTCGTGATTGTCAACACCTGCGGCTTTATTGAGTCGGCCAAGGCCGAGGCGATTGAAAACATTCTTGACATGGCGCAGCTCAAGGTGAATGGCGTCATCCGCGGCATCGTCGTCACAGGCTGTCTCGCCGAGCGCTACCGCGAGCAGCTGCGTGCCGAGATGCCGGAGATTGACGTGGTGCTCGGCATCGGCAGCAACGATGACATTGCGCGCGCCGTGCGCGAGGCCTCTTCCGGCCACGGCTTTGAGCAGTTCGGGCCCAAGACGAACCTGGTCGGCGGCGGCACGCGCATACGCACCACGCCCTGGTATACCGCCTATCTGAAAATAGCCGAAGGCTGTGACAACCGCTGCGCTTTCTGCGCCATTCCCTCGATTCGCGGCCCCTACCGCAGCCGCCCGATGGAGGAGCTGCTCGACGAGGCGCGGACTCTTGCCGCGGACGGTGTGTTTGAGCTCAACGTCGTCGCGCAGGATACGACCCGCTACGGCGAGGATCTCTATGGGGAGAGCCGTCTGCCGGAACTCCTTGAGGGACTTGCACAGATCGAGGGAATCCGGTGGGTGCGGACACTCTACTGCTACCCCGATCGGATCAGCGAGCGGCTGCTGCGGGTCATCGGCGCACATGAGAGTCTGGTGCCCTACATCGATCTGCCCATTCAGCACGCGAGCGACCCGGTGCTTCGCCGCATGAACCGTCACGCCGACGCGGCGCGCACCATGCAGGCCATTGAGGACATCCGCCGGCTGCTGCCGGATGCGGTGCTTCGCACCACGCTCATGGTGGGCTTCCCCGGAGAGACCGAAGAGGATTTTGAGCTGCTTTTGGACTTTGTCAAAAAAGTCCGCTTTGATCGTGTCGGCGTCTTCACCTTCTCGATGGAGGAGGGCACTCCCGCCGAGCGCTTTGGCGACGATGTGCCCGAAGAGACCAAGCAGAGCCGCCGGGAACGGCTGATGCTCGCGCAGCAGCGCATTGTCGAGCAGAAGAACCGCGAAAAGATCGGCGACGTGTATGAGACGGTGGTAGAGGGCTATCTGCCGGAGGACGGCGTGTACTTCGGGCGTACACAGTACGATGCGCCCGAGGTGGACGGCACGGCGTTCTTCCACAGCGAGCGGGCGCTCTGTGAGGGCGATCTGGTACCCGTCGAGATCGAACAGGTCGTGGACTACGACCTCTACGGACATGTGGTGCAGGCGTGACGATCCCCGGTGAGGTGCGGCAGATGAGAGTGTGTCGTTGCCTTTCCATCCACTGGCGGGCAGGCGGACTCCACCGCCCGGCAGAGCTTTGAAGAACTGACGGCAAACCTGAGGAAAGCTATGAAATGGCCGTGCGCCAAGCGGGGCTGACGGCTGCTCTCCGCCGTATTTACGGCACTGAGAAATGCGTTGAGAAAAGCGGGCGGCTCCCTTGACCGCCTCTTCCGGCTGGGATATAATAAACGGGATACGGAGAAACGTAAGAATCTCTTTCGAAAATTGTAAGCAAAGAAGAGGGCTTGTCATGAACACACCCAATAAGATATCCATTCTGCGCATCCTGATGGTGCCGGTTTTCATGATCTTTCTGATGTTTCCGTTCAACGAGTACAGCAAGCTCATTGCCGTGGCGGTCTTTGCCCTCGCCTCGCTGACTGATGGCATCGACGGCTACATCGCGCGCAAGTACAACCAGATTACAACCTTTGGCAAGTTCCTGGACCCCCTGGCCGACAAGCTGCTCATCACGGCGGCGCTCGTGTGCCTGGTGGAGCTGGGTTTTGTCAGCTCCTTTGTCGCAATGATCATCATTGCGCGCGAGTTTATCGTGACCTCGTTTCGCATTGTCGCCATCGGAGCAGGCAAGGTGATTGCGGCGGACATCTGGGGCAAATTCAAGACGACGGCGCAGATTATTGCCGTCATTGTCATTTTGCTTGAAAAGCAGTTTCTCACGACACACATTCTGGGCAACATCACCATGGGCATTGCAGTGGTGCTGACCATTTATTCGGCATACAATTACATTGCGAAAAATTGGGATCTGATCGGCGACGACCGCTGACGGACCGGGAGGAGACAGAAACAGTATGAAGCTATACAACGACCTCACGCGCAAAAAAGAGGAATTTGTCCCCGTGGAAGAGGGAAAGGTGAAGATCTACTCCTGCGGCCCCACGGTCTACAACTTTTTCCATCTGGGAAACGCGCGCCCTTTCATTCTCTTTGACACGCTGCGCCGCTATCTGCGCTACCGCGGGTATGAGGTGACTTTTGTGCAGAACTTCACCGACATTGACGACAAGATGATCAATCGCGCCAACGACGAGGGAATCACCGTCAAAGAGCTTGCGGACCGGTTCATCGCCGAGTACTACACCGATGCGCACGGCCTCGGCATCGAGGATGCGACGGTGCAGCCCAAAGCGACCGAGCACATTGACGACATTATCGGCATTGTCAGCACACTGATTGAAAAGGGCCACGCCTACGAATCGAACGGCGACGTGTATTTCCGCACCCGGTCGTTTCGGGACTATGGCAAGCTCTCGCACATGCCCATTGAGGATCTGGAGTCGGGTGCGCGCATCGACGTCAGCGAGAGCAAGGAGGACCCGCTCGACTTCGCCCTGTGGAAAGCGGCAAAACCCGGCGAACCCTCGTGGGATTCCCCCTGGGGAAAGGGCCGCCCGGGCTGGCACATCGAGTGCTCCGCCATGGCAAACCGCTACCTCGGCAAGACCATTGACATCCACTGCGGCGGGCAGGATCTGACGTTCCCCCACCATGAGAACGAGATCGCCCAGAGTGAGGCGGCAAACGACGCCCCCTTTGCGAACTACTGGGTACACAACGCCTACATCAACATCAACAACCAGAAGATGTCAAAGTCGCTGAACAACTTCTTCACCGTGCGTGACGTCTCGAAAGAGTACGCCTATGAGGTGATTCGTTTCTTCATGCTCTCGGCGCACTACAGAAGCCCCATCAACTACTCGGTTGAGATCCTCGAGCAGTCCAAGGCGGGTCTTGAGCGCCTGCACAACTGCCTTGCAAATCTCGACTTTCTCATGAAGTCGGCGCCGGCAGGAGAATGGACCGCGCAGGAGAGCGAGACGCTCGCGCAGTACGACGAATTCAAAACCAGGTTTGTCGAGGCGATGGACGACGATCTCAACACGGCGGATGCCGTGGCGGTGCTCTTCGATTTCGCCCGCGCGATCAACACCGAGGTGGGCGGGGACAGCGTCCACACCGGCGCGTTTCTGGCGGCAGCAAGAGATCGGTTCATGGAGCTCGCCGGGGTGCTCAACATCTGCCAGAACCGGGCGGAGCAGTCGCTTGACCAGGATGTGGAAGCGCTCATTGAGCAGCGCCAGCAGGCCAGAAAGAACCGGGACTTTGCCCTCGCCGACAAGATCCGTGACGATCTCAAGGCACAGGGGATTGTGCTCGAGGATACGCCTCAGGGCGTCAAATGGCACCGGGAATCCTGATGGTAAATGAGAAAAGCGAACCGTGAAAACGGTTCGCTTTTTTGTCTATCGGGGTCTTCGGCGCTGCACGAGCTCACGAAAGCGCCGCTGGGAATCGGAGTTGTCCTCGAGCGCTGTTCGCGGCGCAAAAGAACGGTCGAAAGCGAGGGCCTCTTTCTCATCCAGCTCAAACACACCACTCTCGACAAACCGCCCGGAACAGCCCGCAAGCGCCCCGTCGAACAGTTCCAGCGCGAGAAGAGAGTCGGCGTACATGTTGTCGGCCGTGCCGATTTGGTGGTGCTCCGCGGGAGCAAAGCCCAGCCTGCCGTAAAACAGGGGGTCGCCGTAGATCAGAATGGCGCGGTGACCGAGATCACGGGCGAGTTTGACCGTGTGCTCAATCAGGGCAGATCCCACGCCGTGCCTCTGGTGCGCGGGAGCGACGCTCAGCGGCCCGAAGCAGAGAACCGGAATCCTGCGCCCGTCGTCGCAGCAGACGGAGGCCTTTGAGTAGAAAATACTGCCGATGATTTCGCCGTCCAGAGTGGCGACATAGTCGAGCAGCGCCACGAAGTCGGGACTGTCGCGCAGGATGTGCGCCAGATAGTGCTCGCAGCAGCCCGGCGAGAAGTGGTTCCAGAAAGCTTCCCGTGTCAGTTCTTCAACCGCGCGGTAATCGCACGGCGTCTCGCGCCGCAAGACAAGGTGGTTTTGTTGCATACTTTTCTTTCCCATCGTCGTAATGTTGTGATTTGGTCAAAACACGATGCAGGGGGCCATCGGCCCCCTGCGCTGGTGTCAGTCAAGTTTGGTGCGGCCTGTGCCGTCGAGAGAGATGCGGTAGAGGTTTGAGGAATCGCTGTAATTGGTATAGTAGAGATACTCCCCCGAGATACTGAATTTGCCGCCGTCGTCACTCGTCAGGCGAACGGTATCGCCTCCGGTCAAATCGGTTCGGAAGATTCCCTTGTCGGAAGAGCCGCGGTAGTAGATGCTGCCGTCGTATACGTTGAATTCCGACACGGCGACGGTGGTGACAGGGGAGCGGACATTGCCGTCAAAGCTCACCGAGTAAATTTTGCCGCCGTCGCTGAGGTTGATGTAGTAGATCTTGTCGCCGTAGTAGTTGATGCAGCTGGCGCGATCTTCAAGAAGCGCGCGCTTGTTGCTGCCATCGGCCAGAACACTGTAGAGCGCGTCGGAGGCGGTGTCATTCTTGTAGAAGACGGTACCGTTGACCACGTTGAACTGTGTGACCTTATCGGTTACAATGAGCTTTTTGTCAGACCCATCGGCTTTGACCGAGTAGAGGTTGCTGTTGTCGCTCTTGTTCTGGTAGAAGATGGTTCCGTTTGCCATCTGCATCATCCCTGCGGCGTCGGGGCAGACACGCTTGAGCTGCGAACCGTCGGTGTTGATGCGGTAAATAGCGTTGCCGTCACTGGCGTTGACAAAGTAGAGCTGCCCCTTATACTCGCTGAGATAGTAGGCCTCCTCGCTGCTGACAAGCTCGCTCGTCCCGTCCTCGCCGAGCCGGTAGATGCTGTGGGAGTTTTTGGCGCTGCTGTAGTAGGTCACGCCGTCCACGACCACGCTTGCACCGCCGCCCACTGTGTTGTTGCCGGTTGCGGCGACGACGCTTGTGTCAGTCTTGATGTTTGACACGTCGCCCACCTGGTAGATATGCTCCACCGTGTGGCTCACATTGCCGGCCGAGTCGATGCGCATGATCTTGAGTGTTGTCAGCCCCTTGCCGATTTTAATGGCCTTGCCGTCGTAGAGCTTGGCGGTCTTGGCGGAGGAAGAGGGGTTTGAACCGTCCGTGGTGTAGTAGACGGTGTCACCCTCGGCGAAGTTTGTCACACTCACGCTCAGCGGCTGCTCGTATTCTCCGCCGGGCGAGGAGAGCTCGGGCACCGGGACATTTTTCATCTGCGCTCTGATCTCGGCGAGCTGGTCGGCATAGGTGGAATCACCGAAGATTTGAATGGCGAGATTGAGAAGACTGATCTGTTTCTCCGCCGTGGCGCCTGACTCCTTATAATATCCCAGAAGCCGGTCGTAGACAGCGGGAGTGCGAAGCCGCTTTTCCGTGTAGCTCTCAAGTATGGAAATGGCGTCGTCCATCCGGCCGAGGCTGTAGCAGGTCTCAGCTGCGAGCAGATAGGCCTCGGCGTTGGTGGGCGAGGCTTTGATCGCTTTCTCAAAATGCTTGAGAGCCCCCTCGAGATCGTTCTCGGCCAATTTGTCGTTGCCCCGTGAAAGCTGTTCCTGGTAGCCGCCGTCAAAGCCGCTGAGCGACAGATAGACAAACACGCCGCCGAAGCAGATCAGGATTGCCAGCAGCCACGCGAAGAGCTTGATGAGCTTGCGGTGATAGATGATTCTGTTCATGTGTTACAGACATCCTCTCCTTATTATATAAAGAAACTTGCCCCAAAACACGGCAGAGAAAATGGAAAATTCATCTTCTCTATTGTATCTGTTCGGACACAAGCCGTCAATAGAAATGACCTTTCGACGGCCGACGCATAATTTGTAAAAATTATGTCAAAAATGAGCTTGACAGTGGGGGTATGGAGATGGTATTATAGGGAAGCACTCGAACGGACAGGCCCTTTTTGGAGAGGAAGAAGAAAAAAAGGGTTGACAAGAGGGATTTGGAAGTGAT